>CAZXTW010000115.1:0-11795 GCA_964643525.1 uncultured Roseivirgaceae bacterium | reverse complement strand
ATAAGACTTCGGAGGCAAAAAATTAAGAACATTTTTAGGCTTAAAAACGTAAATGTTCTTAAAAATTGCTATTTTCTCCTGTTTCGGGCCAAAATTAAGAACATTTTTAGCCTATTTTCTCAAAAAGTTAAGAACGCTCGAAAGGCTTCCAAAAAATTTCGTGTATTCTTTTTTGCTAGAACTTAGAACTTTTTTTCTTCTAGAATGGAATAAACTTATGAATGGAAAGAAGAATGAGAAAAAAGAAGTCTCTTTACCAACTTCTACGTCGTCAAAACCAACGTCTACATCGTCAAAATCTAATAAGCGGTTTACATGTCTAAAATGTGGAGTTACTTTAGCCCGGGGAAGTGAATCCTACAAGAAAAGACATTTTAGCCAAAGCCATCCTGATCTGAAAGAATCTGAAGCATTGGAATTGATTGTTGAATCAAATCATCAGCTTGCTATTGCTAAGACAAAACAGAAAATTGACAAACAGAAGAACTCCAACAACAATAATAATCAAGAGGTAGAAGAAATTTTGGAAATGACCAGCATAGAAAGGACAGACCGAACAGCAGGTGAGCGCATATTTTAATCTAGATAACTCTTTAGTTTGTGAGTAAAAATAGGATATCTATCTAATCATGAGACGTGCAAACAACGCATATGTTGTTGTTCCCAACAGAAAGTTGCCGTTTAAACGCTGGATTGACGTTGATGCTTTACTAGAAAAAGGTATACCTAACCTATTATCCATTTTTATATTTTGGTATCTCTGGTTCTCCTTGATCGAGTTGCTTGTGTTCAGTTCTATAAAATCGTGACTAGGTGTGATTGTTTTATATAAAAAACAGTATGTTCCTCTCTTAAGGAGCATACTGTAGTTTTATATGATTTCCTGAGTAATAGTAGTAACTAAAACTTATGTACTTCCTTTTCTATGTTAAAGAAGATGAAGGAGAAGCTGAGACCTCAAAATTGGTTGACTCAACAAAACAGCACAACCTATCTAATGATTCAGAGAAACGACTGATGCAATCTTGCCTGGATACAACAATTAATAAAAAATCGGAGCAGGCACAGTCTAATGATCCCACATCAATGCAAACAAAAATGCAAGCTGATATAGATGAAATCAAGAAAATGTTAGGAGATATGTATGTTACAAGTAGCAAAACAAAAACATTGATTACGTCGAGTGACTCGAAAATAAAAGAAGCAAATAACCTTTTAGAGCTGTCAGCCGAGCCTGATATAAAAGTCGAAATCAATGAAAACGGCTGCAGGGTACAGTGTCTTGTGTGTAACGCCCTGCAACAGTCAAACTACTTAGAAAAAGTCACGTAAGTACTTATTATACTCGACATTGCAAGGGTCTCCAGATTGTTGATCAACGAACGAGGGAGAGAGAAAGAGAGTTTCACAGATGTACATTGTTTCGAAACGCTACCTCTATGTTTTCATAAATTGCCTGAAACAACCGGCTTTGGGATAAAAAATTCGACACACTCACCTTCATATTTAATTTTGTAAGGTAAAGTTTTATTAATAAAGCTGGGACACCTATATGCTCTAAAAGCTACATTATGCGCTCTTCTTTATAGGTCGGTTCTTTCAACAAATTTGGGAAATGGTTTGATCTATGACCAAGAACAGACAGAATTGCTTGTAGCCGGAAAGTGCCAACAATGGTACAGCTTCAAAAGCAATCTCGTTTCTCACTTCTCATGCACGTCGGGTGAAGGTGATGGAAGTTTCCACTTTAAAGCAAAGAGGTTCCATCTCAAGAATCAAAAGCAGAAAACTATTCAAATGAACGCCATTGAAAATATCGTCAGCACTGCCGTCGCTGTCTGCAAAATCAAATCTGCAGCATTGTCTTTCGAAAGCCTTCTAGGACTCGTTTCAATGTGTGGAGGAGACATTGGAAACATTGGTCACGGGAGGTAGAAAGTTTTTTTTTGTATCAAGGTTTTTCTAATTCCATAGCCTGAAAATTCAGGTTTGAAGAATACTAATACAACTATTTGAAACCAGAATGCCAATTTATTGCTAGGAGATCACTTTCATAGTCACAAACAGTGGTCTTATGTCTATATTTTATAGTAGCTCTTAAAGGATATTTTATGGTACAGGACACTTCCTGGCCCCTTCAATTAACAAGTTGTTATAAACAAGTGCTGTACTTCTAAGAAATTGAATTTTGTATTACTTTAATGTCAGAAATTTTTGCGAGTCAGGCCATTCGCGAAATATCGCGTATTTCAATGGAATTTAATTTCGCGAATCAGCAACATTGATTTATTCCATGGTAAAAAAAAATAATAATAATAATAAAAACATGGTAGACGACATTCGCGAAAATCGCGAAATTTTCTGGACGCAAAATTTTCTGACATTAAAGTAAATAAATCTATTCTTTAAGTATAAAATGCGCACATGTTAATTAATTCACTGACTTTTTTTCCATTTATAGGAATCAATTTCCAGACATAATAAATGCAGCCTATCACTACCTTCTGGAAAAGACAAAAGTTTACCTTACAACTCCTCTCCCTTCAACTGGTTTGTTTCCGCATGTATCAGTTGCCTCAGATAAATCAACTCCTGGCAGAAAGACGAATCATGCAGTTATGATTATTTTACCTTACCATGGAAAACGGATTGCCATGCCTCTAGATGCTCCTCTTGTCTACGAAATGGACTGGACGAGAACAAAAAATTGAAAGGTGGTTCTGGAGAAGACTTAGCAGATCAAGTTGTAGACTGTCTGAAAAGCCGCCTTGGTTTTGATTCGAAACAACTTCATTATATTAGAGGTGAATACATTCATCAGTAAAATTTATTAATGAAATTCTTGTTGTTCATTTTAGAAAATCTACAAAAATGAAACTCTAAATGTACCCATTTTAGTTTGATGGATTGAAAAATAATTTTTCAAGACAACATCGATTCGTCCAAACTTAATAAATGAAAATCTCAATGTCTGTTTAGGTGGAGTAAGACTTAGCCCTAATCATAACAGAGCCTATTCGAAAGGAATTTTATTCAATGCTAGATTACGTTTGATCGTTCTAAACAAAAGGTCTTATTCGTATTTTCCTTTGTATCATAGCTTTTCATGCTGATGGTCAGTACCAGTCAAACACATTTCAAAGGAAGTTCAAATCTAATGTAGATTCAGATGAATACCTTCTTCTTCCATGGGACACATCCCATTGGATGGATTTAGCGATGGAAAGCTTGAGAGAATCGTCAAAGTCATCTGAATTTCTTAAGAGGCTAATCAGCAGATCCAATCGCTTCAACACTCTCTTTAGAAGCGGCAAAGGGCATGAGGAGTACCAAGGACTAGCAGAATCACTTGGATTAAAGTCACTAGAAGTTGTAAGCTTTTCAACAACACGCTTTTTCTCGTCGGCCTTTGAACAATGGGAAAAAATCTTCATTTCTTATCCGGCTCTCATAGAAACATACAATCGATTCCGTGCAAGTGATGATGATTCTGAGCAAATAACATTCCAGGTAATTTTGCGGAAGCAAATTCATTTACTTGACAGTAATGATAGGACAGAAAAGCTGATTCAAGTCTATATCGACTGTTTTTTTCTGAATCAGTTCAGTAAACCAAAGCTGTTAAGCCACCTGGTACCCCAACAGCCACATAGCCAACCCCCTTATTAAAAATTGTACACCAGGCAGTAAAGCCCCAGCCCGGGGCTGGCCATAGCCAGTGCCTGAAAAGTACGTTAATGGACAGTTGCTTCGATTATAGTTCGATTGAGCAAGGGCCAGGGTACGGCCTGCCAGGCAGCCTGCCAAAGTTGAACTATTTACGGAATATACATTGACAGTTATTGGATTAACAATTACTTTTACGGCACTAACAGCCACCAAAAACAACTAAAAAAGCATTTAAAATAATATGATGGCCATAGAGGCAACTAAAATTGGCCGTGAATAAATAAACCGGAAAGCACAATGGCATTAATTGTTAACAACCTGATAACCAAAGGCATGAGCGGGCGCTACGGCAAGGTGCTGGTGTTTAAACAGTACAGCGGCAAAACCGTGGCCACCGCCTACCCTACCCCCACCAGTAAGCTGCCCACGCCCCTGCAAATAGCGCGCCGCCAAAAATTTGCCAAAGCAGTGGCCATGACCAAACTGTGGTTGCAAAACCCAGAGCAAAAGCGCCTGCTTGAAAAGCTGGCCAGCCATTGGGCCTCATTAAGCGCTTACCATGCCGGCATTAAGTACTTTATGCTTGACCAGCCCCCGGTATTTAAACAGGTGCTGGCCAATAAACCAGCGGCAGCCACCAGGCGGCAGGCCGCACAACAGCACCCGATAGTAACAGCCCAAAGCAGCCGGATATATCGTGGGCCAGCCCCAGGCCTTTTGCCAAAAACCAACCTGGGCAGCCGCAATAAACCACCAGCAGGCCCTGCCCCGCCCAAACTGGGCTATTACTAACTGTTAATTGAGTATTTAAAGGGGGGTACAGCACCAATAGTTTTGCCAACCCATGATTTTCAGTAACTTAGAATTTACAAAACATAGCCAGAACTACCCAACACTGTTTGCATTTGAACTACGTGAACGTATGATTAACAAAGTAACAAGGGCCATAGGCCTGTTTATATTAATTGTAGGCAGCTTGCCCACCTACACACACGCCCAGAGTTACCAGGTAACCCGCTACAAGCTTGAAAGCATATTTATGTACAATTTTTCAAAGTACATAGAGTGGCCCAATGCCACGCCCCAGGGCGAGTTTGTAATTGGTGTAATAGGCCCCGAGGTACTGGGGCAAGAGCTGGAACGCATGGCCGCAGCCAAAAGCACCAACGGCCGTAATTATGTGGTGCGCCAGCTAAACAGCGCCGAAGAAGCCACCAACGTGCACATATTACTGATTGAGGGCGAGGCCAGCGCGGCAGATGCCCCCGCACTGATGCGCCTGCGCAGCCAGCATACCCTGGTGGTAACCACAGCCCAGGGCGGCATGCCCACCAACAGCTGCATTAACCTCTCTACCACAGCCAAAGGTAAAATACAGTACGAGCTAAACCAGGCTGAAATTAACCACCGGGGCCTGAAGGTAAGCGGCAACCTGTTAAACCTGGCCAAGAAAAACTAAACAACCCACCACCCCAAAACCAGCACAGCCCCCAGCTTGTACTAAGCTGGGGGCTGTGCTGTTTAAACAGGTGGGCTGCTGCTACCGCTCGCCCCGGGCAAGCAGTTGCTCTTCTACCAGTACCAGGTTTTCCATATCACCCAGGTTATGGTAAATGCCCGCCAGGGCCTTAAGCAGGTTTTCATTATTGGGCTGCAGGTTGTTGGCCTTTTCAACATAAGGCAAGGCCTCTGCAAACAGGCCGCTGCAGGTTTCCATAATGGTTTCAAGGTCCATCAGGTTGGTGTCATAATCTTGCAGGTTAATTAAATCTACCGCCTTGTTAAAAATAACAATGCCCATATTATAATTGGCATTAAAGTTATTGGGCTGGGCAGCAAGCACCTTAGTGTAAATATCTTTAACCTTTTGGTAGGCATAACTCTTTTTGCCGGGGTGCAAATCGCTTATTTTCTGGTAAACGGTGCCCGCCACCAGCAGCACCTCAACATCGTTGGGGTGCTGGGCCAGGTAGGCCTCAATAATAGGCTCTGCGGCCAGGTACTTATTAAAGCCTACCAAAATATTAATGGCGGTAATTTGCATATTCTGGTCGCGGCCAAAGCGCTCCATGCCCTCATCAATCACGCGCACGCTATTGGCCAGGTCGTTGCTTTGCTCATACAGGTAGGCCAGCTGGCTGTACAGGGCAGGGTCAGTATACTGGTAGCTCAGGGCCCGCTCATACAGCCTGATGGCCTCAGGGGCATGGCCTGAAAGCTCATTGGCCAGGCCGCTGTAATACAGGGCGTCAAGGTAAGGCTTGCCAGCCGCCTCGTACCGCTGCCCTTCCATAAACCGGGCAAAGCTGTTGATGGCCGCCGCAAAATCTTCAGCATTAAACAAATCAATGCCTTCATTAAAATAAGTAATCAGCAAATAATTGCGCAGCTCACTGCACGATTTGCGCACGGGGTTATCAACTTTAATCTGCAGGCATTGCTGCAGGGCGGCAATGGCAGTTTCGCGGTAAGCGGCCTGCGTACCGGGCTGCTGAAACAGCTCTTTGTACACAAACCCTTTTAAGTACCATGTTTTGGCATACTGGCTCAATGACTCGCTGGCCGCAGCGGCATCAATGGCTGTTTTGGCTTGTGCCAAATCACCTTGCTTTACGGCGGCATACGCTGCGTCAAGCTCAGGCGTTTGGGCCCACGAGGCCAGGCTGCACAAAAGGCAAAACACCACCAGGTAATCTTTAAAATCCATTGCTGTATCTGTAAGGTTTGGAAATCGTATAAGTAAAATTACGTGTAAAGTGTAAGTTTTCCAATTCAAACACGATAAGCACCTGCTTACACTAGCCAGCCTGCCCCCACAATAACAGCCTGATTTTGGAGGTGATGAAACTTTTTTGGCTTTTCAATAGAAAATATGCAGCATTACAAATACCGCATGGTTATAGCCTGAATATTGCATAAAAAACAACAAAAGCACCGTACAGGCTATTAAAGCCCTACTTGAACTGATGCTGAAACTGATTACCCCATGTTAAAAACCACCCATAACGGGGTTATTTTTTAGCATAAAGGCTTACCGCAGGGGGCACATGTAAGATTTCGGCCAGGTGTGCCATTTTCTCGGTAAGTTGCCGCAAGGCAATGGCCTGAGTAACAACGCCAGGGAATGCTGCTGCTGAAATGCCCTGCGCCTTTGCCTTTCTGGTAATTAATGGCTTTTTTTGTCCGTTGCCCTGTACAACCCCCTAACTATGGATGCCATGACTACCTACTACACACCCAAAGCCACCCTGTTACGCTACCGTGTACTGCCGCTGCTGGTGGCACTAACCGTTGCCCTGGGCCCTTATGCCCTGGCGCAAAACAATGCACAGCCCACTTCAGGCTCTGTTTTTTGGGAAATTACCGGCAACGGCCTGAGCCAGCCCTCTTACCTGTTTGGTACCATACACTTTCTGGAAAAGAAAGACCTGAAGATATCAAAGGCGCTGAAAGACAAACTGAAAAGTTGTGAGCTGTTTAGCACCGAAACCCTGTTTAACCACCACACCCGCCATGAGCTGCACAAGGGCTCGCACCTGCCCGACCATAAGTCATTAGAAGACTATATGGAGCCTGCTGATTACAAAAAGCTGGAAGATTTGTTTTTAAACCGCCTGAAGGTAAAGCACCTGAAGTTTAACCTGACTTACCGCCACCTGAAGCCCGTTATTCTGTCAATTACCATGACACGCCTTGGGCTGAATGAAGAGGTGGGCTATTTTGAAACAGACCTGATTAAGCTGGCCAAAGCCAACGACATGCACCTGCTGGGCCTTGAAACCATAGAGCGTGAAATGCAGGCGCTGAATACCTACCCGCTAGACGACCAGGTAACGGCCCTGGTGCATAATGTAGAGAATTACGATAAGCTGCTGGCAGAGTTTAAGCAATTGGTGAATTACTGGAAACAGGGCGATTTAGATAAGGTATTTGAGATTACCCTTGAACCGGCAGAAGACAATGAGGCCTTTCACCGCAACTTTTTTGACAAACGCAATGAAGAGTGGATACTGAGCATGAACCGCTACATGGGGCAGGCCCCCACCTTTTTTGCCGTTGGTGCTGCCCACCTGGCCGGTGAGTTTGGGCTGATACAACTGCTGCGCAATGAGGGCTATACCGTAAAGCCCCTGAGCCTGTAAACAACCTATATGTATGATGTACCGCCGCCTGCTCACTGCCGGGCTGTGGGTGGCCTGCCTGTGGCTAACCACCCACTGCCAGCCCACCACCCCTATGACTGAAAACCTACAACAACCGCTGCTAGACAGCCTGCTGCTGAATAACAACGGCGTGGTGGGGCAGGTAGCCCGCCAGGCCAGCAAGTACCAGGTGCAGGTACGGTATGCGCAAATAAACCGCAACGAAAACAACCAGCCCCACTTTACCTACTACCAATACCGGGCCAACGGCCAGCAGTATTTTTACCCTGCCAGCACGGTAAAGCTGCCAGTAGCGCTAATGGCACTTGAAAAGCTTGACCAACTAAGTATACCTGGCCTTGACCGCAACAGCACCATGCTTACTGACAGTGCCTGGGCAGGGCAAACGCCGGCACATACCGATGCCACTGCGGCCACAGGGCTGCCCTCAATAGCACATTATATTAATAAGCTGTTTGTAGTGAGCGATAACGACGCCTACAACCGCCTGTATGAGTTTGTAGGGCAAAAGGGCATATGGGAGATGCAGCAACAGAAGGGGCTGGCTGGTGCACGCCTGGTGCACAGGCTATCAGTTGGGTTAAGCCCCGAGCAAAACAGCTACACCAACCCTATACGGTTTTACAACGGCAACCAACTGGTGTATGAGCAGCCTCAGGCCCACCATGCGCTGGCAATTAAATCAAGCAACCCCATACTACTGGGCAAAGGCTATATACAAAACAGCCAGTTGGTGAATGCGCCGAAAGATTTTACCCAAATGAACGCCCTTAGCCTGGAAGCCATGCAGCAGGCCCTGCAGTATGTGTTGTTTCCGCAATCAGCACCCCCAGGCAAAGGTTGGCAGCTGCCCACCGCCGACCGGCAGTTTGTGTACCGGGCCCTCTCTGCCCTGCCCCGTGAGCTAACCCACCCCCAGTACGACACCGCCCATTATTACGACAGCTACGTGAAGTTTTTTATGTTTGGCGACAGCCAGGCCCCCATGCCTGGGCACATCAGGATATTTAATAAGGTAGGTATGGCCTATGGCTATTTAATTGACAATGCCTATGTGGTTGACTTTGAGAATAAGGTAGAGTTTATGCTGAGCGCCGTGATTTATGTCAATGAAAACGAAATTTTTAATGACGACCAGTATGAGTACGACAGCCTGGGCTTTCCGTTTTTGGCAGAGTTGGGCAGGCTTATTTATGCTTATGAGCTAAAGCGGCCCCGCCGCCATGTGCCAGACTTAAGCCGGTTTGAGCCATACCGCTAACAAGTAAGATAAACCACCTGGTAATTGCAGGGGTTTTTCATATACTTTTTAAACAAATTATTTATTGCTAAGGCTGGTACTATTGTTTATTCGCAAGGTTTTTTTCAGTGTAAATTCATGCCCTGCATAAGCAGTATGTATTTTACCAACTTACTAATGTGCGCAGGGTATTTGGCAGCTTTCGCATCAAATATGAAAACAGAACCCTTATTTTTAACCAATATAATGCCAAATACGGGCATTGTTGCAGGTAGGGTGCTGTAGATGAGCTTATTTTGAAGTCTCGGTAAAATGTAGTAGATTGCATTTAAGTATTTCAATGAAAAATATCAAATTTATTATATATCGGTAACAATTATTTCATACTAGTTAATGTATGGACGTGGTAATGTAAAGCCTTAGATAATAACCGATTATTACTGGTGCAGGTGTAATACCAATGATGAATATTGAGCTGCATGGCATCCTGCCAGATTATTGAATTGCGCACCGGTTTATTGCCTCTCATTGAATACAACAACCAAATAAAGCAGTATGTATTTGCCTGTACCTATTTTACTATTGGGGTGGTAAGTGACGTGCATGCTAACTTTTAGGATAACAATAAGTAAGATATAAACCTGTTTTAAAAATGGAGTTAAGCTACAAGTACAGAACGTACGGTCTGAACAATTTTAGGAATATACCTCAAGTACAAGAGCATTTAACTGAAGAGCAACAGTTTGAAATTGAGGTTGTGGGTAATGTATTACCTTTTAAAGCCAATAGCTATGTAGTGAATGAACTTATTAATTGGAAAAACGTACCCAACGACCCTATTTATATATTGACGTTTCCGCAAAAGGGCATGCTTACCGAGGCACATTTTAACCAAATGGCCGAGGCCCTGAAGGCTGGCGTGAAGCGGGCAGAACTAAAGCAGGTGGCCAACGAAATCAGGATGCAGCTTAACCCCCACCCTGCCGGCCAAATGGAACTGAACGTGCCCCAGATTGAAGGCGTAAAGCTTACGGGCCTACAACATAAGTACGATCAAACGGTGTTGTTTTTCCCTAACCACGGGCAAACATGCCATGCCTATTGCACTTTTTGCTTCCGCTGGCCACAGTTTGTGGGTATTGATGAGCTGAAGTTTGCCATGCGCGAAACCGAGCTGATGGTGAAGTACCTGAAAGAGCATACCGAAGTAACCGACGTGCTGTTTACCGGTGGCGACCCGTTAATTATGAGCACCGAGCGCCTGCGCATGTATATTGAGCCATTATTAAAGTCAGATCTGCCCAATATCAGAACCATACGCCTGGGCACCAAAGCGTTGGGTTACTGGCCCTACCGCTTTACGCATGATAAAGACGCTGCCGACCTGATTGAGCTGTTTAAGGAGGTGAAAGCCGCAGGCAAGCACCTGGCCATTATGGCCCACTTTAACCATGTGGCAGAAATGCAAACCGAGGGCGTAAAAGAAGCCATTAAAGTAGTAAAAGCTGCCGGTGGTGAAATAAGAACGCAATCGCCCATTATGCGGTACATTAATGACCGCCCTGAAGACTGGCGCGATATGTGGAAAGAGCAGGTGGCACAGGGCTGCATACCTTATTATATGTTTCTGGCCCGTGACACCGGAGCCCAGCATTACTTTGCCGTGCCCCTTGTAAACGCCTGGCAAACCTTCCAGAAAGCCTACCAGCAGGTAAGCGGTATTTGCCGCACGGTAAGGGGTCCTTCAATGTCGGCCGACCCGGGCAAGGTACAAATACTGGGCGTGACAGAAGTAAAAGGAGAAAAAGTGATTGCCCTGCGCTTTATTCAGGGCCGCGAGGCCGACTGGGTGCACCGCCCCTTCTTTGCCAAGTATGACGAGAACGCCATTTGGCTGGACGACCTGAAGCCTGCCTTTGGTGAAGATGCCTTCTTTTTTGAAGAAGAGTACCGCGAGTACATTAGCAACAAAAAGCAATTACCTGAAGACCTGCCTGTATAAGGCACCTTACTGGGTTACAATAAACAGGGGCGGCATTAGGAGTAAACTAATGCCGCCCCTTTTGGTAGGTTACATTTTGGTAATGGTCATTTCAACCCGCCGGTTTTTCTTTCTGTTTTTTTCATTATGGTTGGGGGCAATAGGCTTGGTTTCGCCAAAAGCCCTGGTTTTTATGCGCTTGCTTTTAATGCCTGCCTGGCGCACAATGTAGGCCTTAACAGTAGCTACCCGCTCTTTTGAAAGCCTCAAGTTCTTTTTGCCACTGCCTACCGCATCTGTATGGCCCTCAAGCACAATTTCAAGGCTGGGGTATGCCTTCATTAAGTCTACCACACGGTCAAGCTCTTCATAGCTTTCTGGCAATATAATGGGGGTGCTTTGCTGAAAGTTAATGTGGTTTAACACAAAATGATCGCCCACGTTAATTTGCCCGTCAGTCAGGTTTTGTGGCAAGGTTTTCAGGGGGTCAGCAGGGTCGGCACCGCCATTGCCCAGGTAAGGGTCATCTTCTTCTAAGTCATCAGCTGGCCCTACCGGGTTGTTGGGTGTATTTGGGTCATTAGGGTTGTTGGGCGTATTTGGGTCATTCGGGTCGTTGGGCGTGTTTGGCTCGTTCGGGTCGTTGGGGTTGTTGGGTGTGTTTCTGCGGTTGGGGTTATTGGGGTTATTGGGTTGGTTACCCTTATTGGGTGGGTTAGGGTTAACATAAACCGTATCTCGC
>CAZXTW010000114.1:6751-11836 GCA_964643525.1 uncultured Roseivirgaceae bacterium | reverse complement strand
GGGGCCTATCCCGCGCTCGCCCAACTTGCCGGGTAATTGGGTACGGCAACTCAGCCAACTCATGGAACAGCATTACCGAAGCTGAGTTGGCCGAGTTGCCGTACCCAATTACCCGTACATACCGGGCATTTACATCAGTAAAGTCATAACTTTCAGTATTCAATGTACCGCCGCTGCTGTTGCCGTCATATACTTTGGTAAGGCTGCTGGTAGCTGTGCCTGCCCAGATTTCAAAGTTGGCACTGCGTTGGTCGCCTTTGTACCAGGCAATGGCCATAGAGCCTACTGAGGTAGCACTGCCCAGGTCATAAGTAATGTACTGACCGTGACCATTGGCCGACCAGCGCGTGCCCAGGTTGCCATCAATAGTATTTTGTGGCCCGTTGCCGTCATGGGCAGAAGCACTGACAGAGGCTACTGTTAGCTGGCCAGAGGCTGGTGGTGGGCTACTGCTGGTTTCCCATAGCTCAAAATCGTCAAAACGGCCCTCACCCCCATTGTATGAGCCATAAATGGTTACTGTAGTGGCACTACCACTGTTAAAGCTTACGGTAAGCTTGGCCCAGTCACTGGTATTGCCACTTTCAGCCGTGTTGCTGCCCCCCACATGAACGCCCAGTGTGCCTTTGCCCCTGACATAGGCTGACAGGTTGTAGCTGGTGTTTGCAGTTACTGAAATGCTTTGCTCAAAGCTGCCCCCGTTACCACTTATTTTGGCTGATTTGGTGCCGGTGCGGGCTACGCCAGATATAGACGATGGGTCAGTATCTGACCAGGAGGCCCAGGAGCTTTCAAAGCCAGCGTTGCTAATGGCCGAGGTTCGGTTAATGTCACTCTGTGTCTGAGGTACCGGTAATACCGGGGTGCCCTGCTCTAAGCAGCTGCACAACACCAACACAGGCGCCAATACCTTTAAGGCGAAGTTCATAGTTACTTTTTTGATCATGGTTAATTGGTTTTGGTAAGTTTTAATTGGTCTACCTATAATTGGTCAACCAATTTAAAGGTCGGGATTAATCCTATGACTAGCAAATACTATTTCACATATTTTAAATCACGACACCAAAACCTCTAATTTATTCAACAAGCCGCAACCGAAACCGATTGCAAGCTATTATTTACGCAATAAACTCGGCATATCGAGTAAAATAGCACTGGCACCAACCCTGGGCCACTTTGGCTTGAATTGTATGCCAGCGCTAATCAAACAAAGCTTCCAGATAAATCTATCGTTATTTTATTAGCATATTTACTTTGGCTATTATATTAAGTACAATAAGTACCTTGCCTGTGTTAAACCTTGTACTGGCTTGCCCATTGCACTGCCTGGGCAGTAGTTGCCTGCAATTCATCATACGCGTGGTTGTTAATAATGTGTGGTGTAATCAACTTAGAGCCTAACCCCACACAATGCACCCCTGCCTGAAACCAGGCTTTCAGGTTGTCGTGCTCAGGCAAAACGCCACCGGTAGGCATAATACTGCACCAGGGCATTGGCCCCTTTACTGCCTTTACAAATTCGGGGCCACCTACCTGCGCACCAGGAAAAATCTTGACTACTTCAGCCCCCAGCTCTTCGGCTTGTGAAATTTCTGTTAAGGTGCCGCAGCCAGGCAGCCAGGCCACCTTGCGGCGGTTGCATGCTTTGGCAGTTTGTGCACATACCACTGGGGCCACTACAAAGTTAGCCCCCAGTTGCAGGTACAATGCTGCGGTAGGGGCATCTAATACCGAGCCAATGCCCAACATCAGGTCGGGCATGTTTTCAGTGCAGGCTTTGTTCAGGGCTGCAAATACTTCATGGGCATAATCGCCCCGGTTGGTAAATTCAAATACCCTGACCCCACCCTGGTAACATGCTTGTATTACTTTCAGGGCAGTGGTTACGTCATGATGGTAAAACACCGGCACAATGCCAGTTGCTTTCATAGCCAGCACAACTTCTATTCTGGTAAACTTTGCCATTGTTGCTGTTTTAAGCCTCACGGCCATTACAAATAAACAAACCGGCAGCTATTGCGTGGGCAGTATGCCGTTGCAATTGCCAGGCCGGTTTGTTCTGGTCACTAAACTACATCTACAACTTTAACTTATCTCAACACCCTGGCCGAGGCATTGCCGGCCATGAGCTTTTCTACTTCAGGTACCGTGGCCAAATTTACATCGCCACAGATGGTATGCTTCAGGCATGAGGCTGCCACAGCATAATCAATGCTGTATTGCTGGTTATCAGGCTGCTTTATTAGCCCATAAATCAGGCCTGCCATAAACGCATCGCCTCCGCCTACACGGTCAACCATTGGCGTAATGGTATACTGCCTGGCAGTGCACAACTGCCCCCTGCTATACAGTGCCCCGCCAAACTGGTGGTGCGAGGCACTGTGGGTAGTTCTGACAGAAGCAGCCCAGTTGCTTACCTTAGGGTACTGGGCGGCCAGCTGTTCATTCAATGCAGCTGCGGCATCAATACGCGCCTGGTAGGCTTCACCAGCCACTGGGTTAGCCACCTGTATGCCCAACATAAGCCGGGCATCATTTTCATTGGCCAGCGCGGTGTGGCAATGGTTAACCAGTTCAGGCATAACGGCCGTTGGGGCCTGGCCATATTGCCATAGTTTGGCGCGGTAGTTCAGGTCCAGTGATATGGGCAGGCCCATGGCACTGGCCACCTGCACAGCTTCCAGGCAGGCCCGGGCAGCACTGGCAGAAATGGCCGGCGTAATACCAGAAAGGTGAAACCACCCAGCCCCGTTAAGCGCCTGCTGCCAGTCAATCATGCCAGGCTGCAGGGCAGCCATGGCCGAGTGGGCCCTGTCATATATTACCTCACTGGCGCGGCTCACCGCCCCCTGTTGCAGAAAGTACAGGCCTAGCCGCTGCCCACCATAGGCAATGTGGCCTACCCCTACCCCATACTTACGCAGCTCCATCATGGCACAGCGGCCCAGGTCATTATCTGGCAAGCGGGTTACGTGGCTCACAGGCAGGCCAAACTGCGCCAATGATACGGCTACGTTTGACTCAGCCCCGCCAAAGGCCATTTCAAGGCTGGTAGTTTGCGCCAGCTTTAAATAACCCGGCGGGTTTAGTCTGAGCATCACCTCGCCAAAGGTCACTACCTTTTTCATTCAGTGCCCTCGGGGTTAGTCTACCTTGGTAATGGTTACAAAGTCATACCTGCCGGTAACATCACCGGGGGTAAGCTCAAACCTCAGGTTTTGAGTGGCAGCAGCCGTGGTAATAATAAATGAGGCCGGCACATACTCTGACGAGCTGGCCGTCAGGGGCATGCTTTGCTCAACAAATACGGTGCTTTCATCATCACCATCAGAAATCTTCAGGTTGCCGCACCCATCGCCATTGCTGCTGGCGCTTACATAAAAGAAGCTTACGTTGTACTGCACCCCTGGCGATACGGCAATGGTCTGGTCAAGAAAGTGGCTGTCACTCTCTAACTTGGCACCCGTGGTGCCATCTGGCGGTGTGGGCGAGCCTGAACCAGAAAAACTGCCCCACACACTGCGGTCGCTGCATTCAAAGCTGTTGCAGGCAAACTCAGGCACCAGCTCGTCTACCACGTCTACCTCTATGGTAATGGTACTGGTTTCGTTGTTGCCATCGTTGGCAGTAAGGGTTACAGTATACGTACCCTCGCCCCCTTCATACACGTGCACCGGGTCTTTGTCGGTGCCAGTGGTGCCATCGCCAAAATCCCACGCATAGGCATTGGCACTGATAGAAAGGTTGGTAAACAGTATTTCCTTAAAATCTTCAGTGCTTGACTTGTACGAGAAGTTGGCTTCTGGCAGGGTAAGGTCAGGTATTGAGCCTGCCTCTGGCAGTTCATCTTCACAGGCGGTGGCCAGCAGCAGGCCAGTTATGAGCAACAGCATGCGGCCCATGGTTTGCGTAACATGCACCGGCCATGGCTGTTGTTTTGGGTTATTACTACTTGTCATGGTTATTTCATTTAGTTGTAACGCATGGGGTTAGCGCTATGAAAAGAACAGCCCCCCGTTAATGTCAATATTGGCCCCGGTAATGAATGAGGTCTCTTGCGAGGCCAGGCAATGCACCAGGTTGGCCACCTCTTCGGCATGGCCTTCACGCTTCAACGGGGTGGCGGCCGCTACCTTTTGGCGCACCTCACTTTTGGTAAAGGTATCGTGAAAGGTGGTGGCAATCATGCCAGGGCAAAGGGCATTTACACGTATGTTTTTGGGGCCTAATTCTTTGGCCAGGCCTCTGGTAAAGGTCATTACGCCGCCTTTGGCAGTAGCATAGGCCACCGCACCGGGGCCGCCACCATCGCGCCCGGCCTGCGAGGCAAAGTTTACAATAGAACCACCATTGGGCATAAACGGCACCACGGCTTTGGTTACCAAAAACACACTGGTCAGGTTAAGCTGCAACAGGTTGTTAAAAAAGTGCTCGTCCATTTCTTCAATGGTTTTACGGGCCACCAGGCCACCGGCTACGTTAATCAGCACGTTAATGTTATCACCATAGGCTTCTCTGGTCTGGTATATCAGGCTGTCAATATCAGCCTGTTTGGTCATATCGCCCTGCACCAGCATGGCTTCGCCACCAGCTGCTTTAATCTCTGTTAGCGTTTGTATGGCTTCTGCTTTATTGTCATAATAGTTAATAACTACTTTGGCACCTTCGGCGGCCAGTTTTTTAGAAACAGCCTTGCCAATATCGCGGGCACCACCAGTAACAATTGCTACACTATTTTTCATTTCGTTGAGTCATTTAACAGGTTATCAAATCAATTACTTTATTTGGCTACCGGGGTTATTTTGCCCCCCAGTAAGAAAATTGCGCCAATACCAAAGGGTACCAGCAATGCACCTAAAACAAAAAACGGAACATAGCTTGAGGTGGTAATGATCGGCACCAGCCAGATGGTAATTAACACACCAACCACTGCTGCCGTACCCCCCAAGCCTGCTAATGAACCTACTGTTTTACCCGAGAAATAGTCACTCGGTAATGTTTGTATGTTTCCAATTGAAAACTGGAAACCGAAAAGAATAACCGCAATAAGCAGCACTGCCAATAAAGGCGTATTGGCCGTAGCCG
>CAZXTW010000114.1:5898-6741 GCA_964643525.1 uncultured Roseivirgaceae bacterium | reverse complement strand
AATGCTGGTAGCATGATTACTCCACCGATAGCAATGGTGGTTTTCCGGGCCTTGTTGACCGACCACCCCCTTTTAATCATTTGGCCAGAGGCATAGCCCCCTACAATGCTGCCAACGGCAGCCCCTACGTAGGGCACCCAGGCAAACAGGCCTATTTCTTTGACATTAAATCCAAACTGGTCTGACAGGTATATGGGCAGCCACGATACAAACAGCCACCACACCGGGTCAATAAAAAAGCGTGAAAGTATTACCGCCCAGCTTTGCCGGTATTGCAGCAGCTGCCACCAGCTGGGCACAAACTCATCTTGCTGCGCAGGCTGGTCATCTGCCTGTTGGCCCTCAATAATATGCTTCTGCTCTTTGGTGGTAATCCACGGGTGTTTGTCGGGCCCTGCTTTGTATAGTATAAGCCAGGGTATAATCCACAACACCCCCAGGCCACCTACTACCAGAAAGGTCACTTTCCAGCCTATGGCCCCATACAACCAGGCAATAAGCGGGGCTGATATAACTGCCCCTATTGAGGCACCCGAGTTGAATATGCCCTGTGCCAGGGCACGCTCGTTAATAGGAAACCACTCTGCATTGCTTTTGGTGGCTCCGGGCCAGTTGCCCGCCTCGCCAAAGCCCAGGGTAAACCTGAATATGCCAAAGGAGGTGACGCTTTTGGCCAGGGCATGTAGTGCTATTGAAGCCGACCAGATTACGATAGACAGTAAAAAGCCTATGCGGGTGCCCAGCACGTCAAATATTTTACCAAAGGCCGACTGGCCAATGGCATAGGCCACCATAAAAAATGAAATAATCAGGGCATAATCTTCTTTGCCCATGCCCATATCT
>CAZXTW010000114.1:0-5888 GCA_964643525.1 uncultured Roseivirgaceae bacterium | reverse complement strand
GCAATGCCGGGCCACATCACGGCCAGTGCGTTTCTGTCTATGTAATTAATTACCGTGGCAAAGGCCACCAGGGCAACAATAAACCACCTAAGCTGCTTTACTTTCATGTCTGTTGGGTTCTAAGCAAAAAAGTCTTCTCTAACCGGGCTAAACACATCTATTAAGGTGCCAGCCTCAAGGCAAACCGCACCATGCATCATGTTTGGCGGTATGTAAAATGAATCGCCACCTTTTAACACTTTAGTCTCATCACCTATGGTAAGTTCAAAGGCCCCGCTAACCACATAAGTTACCTGCGAGTGGTAATGCTGGTGCATTTGGCCTATGCCCCCTTTCTCAAAGGCTACTTTGGCCAACAGTATTTTATCGTCATAGCCCATAATCTGGCGTTTCATGCCGGGGCCAGCCTCTTCCCATTGTATGTCATGACCAAACAAAAATTGCTCACTGCTGTTCATAGTGTTATTCATAATCTTGGTGTGGTTATAGTTTGTAAAAAACCCATGGCCCTTTCCATTGCTTTTGCTGGCCGTTTAATATCAGGCGGTGCGTGGCCGCCTTGTCTGCATTTGTATTGGCCACCAATAGCCGCCATTGCTGCCCGTTGGTATGGGTAATGGTCACGGCTGTGTAGTTGGCACTGTTATGGGTAAGTACTAATGATTGAATGCTGCTGCCCGTGCCTGTGCTGCGTTCTGTTACGGGCGAGTAGGTGCCGGCTGGCTCAAGTACGCTTACAAAAGCATGGTGTGCGGCCCCTTGCTTTCGGGCAATCAGCACGGGGTCGGCCCTGAGGTTAAACGCAGGGTCGTTGGCCCCTACCCTGCCCAATAGCAGGGTATCAGCCGCCTGGGCGGCAAGGGTGAGCGTATAAAAGCGGGGGCCGTCTTTCCAGTTAATTCGGGTCAGGCTATCGGCCATGGCTGCCGTGCCTGTATGCCAAATGTGCTGGTAGCCATTGGCTGTGCCCAGGGGCTGTAATGTGGCAGGGCGCTGCAGGGCCTGGTTTATGGCCATAAGCTGGCCGTGATAGTACCAGGGCAGGTCATACTGGTTGGTGTTGGCACTGGCCACCCTGAAAACATCAAGCACATATGGCTTTTTAGCGTCAGGCAACTGTACCAGTGCACTGGTGCGGTGCAGCAGCACCCCGTTGTAAGCGGTTGAGTCAAGCGCGCTTACTACCTGAACATGGGCATTGCTGCTGGCATCAAAAAAGTAACGCGCTGCATGGTGGGCGTTGCCCAGCCGGGTATTGCCTTTGTAATGTGAGGCGCCGTTTACCACCACCGTATTATGGGCAATGGTTTGCTTGGCAAATGTTTTGTTTTGCGGCAAATACCTGCTTTTGCCTGTATATTTACATAGCGGGCCGCCCCATAATCTTGCAGCACCTCTTGCCCGCCATGGTACAGCAGCATGGCCAGCTTATCAAAATGGCCGTGCCCCATGCCCTGGGCAGTGTATTTAAGTACCAGGTTCAGCGGGTCATCGGCCGTGTTTGCCTCAGGTGTTGGTTGTTGCCACAGTATGCCAATGCCGCCCTGCTGCCCGTTGGGCCCGTCAAGCACCTCTACTGATTGCCTGGCACTGGCAGGCTGCGGTGCGCTGGCCAGGGCCTGCGCCATGGCATAGCCCGCCTGGCTAAGGGCCACCCGGCCCTGCTGGGCCCCAACGGCCAGTAAAGCCTGGTTTGGCCGGGCCGCGTTAAAGGCTATATTCACCACCTGCACCATGCTTTCACTAAATATTGACATGCCCTTTTGCGCGTCATTAATGGGGTAAAACTGGCCGGTGCTGGTGGTGAGCTGGGTCAGTACTGATGCTGCCTTAAGCAACAGGCCATTGCGGTAGGTAAATGCGTTCACAGGCTGCCCGCCGCGCTGCAGGGCCTCAGCAAACAGCATGAAGGGTATCAGGGCATACCGCTGGTAGTAGGGCCCCTCAGTATAGTAGCCACTGGGCGAGAACAACCCGTGTATTTGTGCCAGAAAGCCCATCTGTGCGGCACCGGGTTGTTGTATCAGGCCACCGTCATCATCTACCCGGCTGGCCAGCTGCTGGCTGGGGGCCAGCCCATACAGGGCGCGCTGCACCAGTGTGTCATGCCCCATAACCAGGCCTGCCACCCCAACTGCCGCACATGCCCAAGTGCTGTGGTTGTGTATGCGGTTAAAAAACTGGGGGTTTTGTATTGACAGGAAGCTGGCCATGGGCACAAACAGTTGCTGCTCAAGCACCTGCCGGCTGTTGGTATCAAGCCAGTGGTAAATGCAGTCATAGGCCTGGGCAGCATACAGCAGCCAGTTGGCCTCATTAAGGCATTGCCAAAACAGCTTGCCCCTGGCGTATGATTTCTGTACCGGGTGCAGCGGCAGGTTGGGGTACATGGCGGCATAGCGCAGCAGCATGGCCTTAATGTATTGGGCATACGTTTCATGCCCGGTTAGCTGGTACAGGGCCCCTGCTTTGTACAGGGCCATGTAATTCTTTTTATGCCGGGCGTGGGTATAGCCCCCGGCAGGGTCAACAGGCAGGGGCACCTCAATGCCGTTGGCCATTTCAGCCTCAACGGCTTTCTGGGCCTGCTGCAGGGCCTGGGCAAACAGGGCCGGGGTGGCGGCCTGCTGCTGTTTGATCTGGCTCAGCCCTGCCTCAGTAAATACAGTGCCTATTGCTGGTTTGCAGGGCTGTGCAGGCACCTGCCCATAGGCCCTGAGGCATGCCAGCAGCACCAGGGCACAAAGGCTGGCCAGGCGCAGGGGTTGGGTAGCTGGTTGTAGGCTGGGCATTACTGGGTAAGTTGTTGTTGGCCGGGCAAAGCACCGTTGGGCAGGATGCCCACCACTATTTGCTCTTGTACCGCTGTATTGTCGCTAATGGTAAACAGGCTGGGCCTGTCAATAGTCAACTGGCCCAGCCGGGTAATGGGCTCGCCCACGGTATGGTAAATGTCAAAGTTTTTGGTGTTGCTAAATGTTGAGTTGTAAACCTCAGCTTTTTGCACGCCGTGCAATGAAAAGGCCAGGCCCGATTTGTTTTTGGTGTGGTGGCCAATATTGTCAAAGCGGCACTGGCTCATGTACAGCAGGGGGCCAAAAGTGCTCTCGTCGCTGCCACCCCGGTGCAGGCTCACCACCTGCTGGCCCACATTGGTAAAGGTATTGTTGTGCAGCACCACAAACTCTGCATTGTAAATGCCTATGTCATCAGTCTCTACATCAAGTGTCAGCACATTGCCACTTATATTATTAAAGTGGCTGTTGGTAATGACAATGCTATCTGCAAAAGTATTTTTGTACACCTTTAATACATTAAAAGTGTGGTTTACATCAAGGTTGGTAAACCGGCACTGGTCAATAAACAGCTTGTAGTTTTTTACCATTGAGTAGCGGCTGGTGCGTACCACAGCATTGCCGGCATAATCGGGCGAGTCAGCCCCGTCAATAGTCAGGCCCACCAGCTTTAAGGCACCGCCGTTTTCAATGGCAAACAGGTTGGCTTTTTCAAACTTAATGGTGGCGTTGCCATTGGCTTTAATGGTTAGCGGGTGGTGCACCTCTATCACCTTGGTAAGCAGGTACTGGCCTGCCTCAAGGGTAAGCACATCGCCCGGCCTGGTATTTTTGGCGGCTTCAAACAAATTGCTGCCCTCGGGCACGGGCACCTCACTGCCAAAGTCAAAGGTGGGTTGCGGCTGTGGCTTTACATACCAGGCTGGCCCGGTGTTGTTCTTGGCCACCGCCTTAAACGTGCTGTCAATGCCAGCCCGTTGGCTCAAATTGCGTACGGCCAGCAAGCCACTGGCCAGGGTATCTAACTGGCCGGCAGCCTGACTAAAGCCCGATGGTGTAATGGCCGGTATGTTGGGGCTCAGCACATTGCCGGCAAAGCTAATGCCGGTAATGTCATCATAAACCGTAAACACATCATCTTTGCCTTCATTCCAGAACAGGTTGTTGTTTACTGTTGTGTTTAAGGGTACGGCGCTTCGCTCAGCATCGCTGCCGGCACATAGCTGCACATAATCACAGTTAATAAAGGTGTTGTTGTTTACCTGGCAGTCTTTTACCTGGTGGTACCTGTTTATGGGCGAGTTGGGCACGCCATTCATAATAACCATAGCCCCCCTGAAGCGGTGCCCCGTTAGGCCATAGCCATAGTTGTTGCTTACGGTTTGCTTTTGGTTAATGACGCGTATGCCGCCAGTGTGCGGGGCGCGGTTGCCAAAAAAGGCGTTGCTTACAGCCCGGTTATCATTGCCGTGCCTGAAGGTAAGCGTGCCGGCACACTCAAAAAATGTATTGCCCTGAAACAGGTTGCCACAGGCTTTGTTTGATATAATCTCGTGCTCGCCGTTACAGCGGTCAAAATAATTATTGGTTACTGCCGTGTTTGAGTACGTTAATGAGTAGTGGCTGGTGCCTATGCGCAGCGTTTCGCCACCGTTGGCCCCCAGCACATCGCGCGGGCCAAAATAATTGTGGTCAATCTGGTGCTGGTTGTCCTGGCTTTCTTTGGTATTGAGGCGCACGGCCAGCGTTACACCCCGGTTGCCCTTGCCCACCAGGGCGTTATGGTCAAACCGGTTATACTTACCGTAAATACCCACCCAAAGGTCATTATCGTGCCGCTCGGGGTTGGTATAGCCCACAATGGCTGTTTGGGTTACCCTGCAATGGTAGGCCAGTTGCTCTTTATTAACCCTGAAGGCTATTACCTCGCGCGTGGGGGTGTAGCCATTGGTAAAGTGCAGCCCTGAAACCACCATGTACTCACCTGCTATTTTCAGGTTAGAATTACCGGTAAACTGCACCTGCCCTGCTGTTTGCGCCATCACTACAATGGGCTTCTGCGCGGTGCCGTTGCCCACCACTACCAGCTCTGCATCGGTCCATTGGCCGTTGGCCAGCCATAGGGTATCACCAGGCTGGGCGGTAGTTAACGCCTGGTGCACAGCCTCAACGGTGGCCAGGTATGTTTTTTGTGGGGCCTGCTGGCACGACTGCACGGCCACACAGGCCAGGCAAAGCACCGCCAATAGCAGCATTGAATACTTCATAGTAATAAGGTAATAATGGGTTTAGTAGGCACTGGCCAAACATTAAGGTATTGGCAGGTACAGGCTGTTGTTGGGCAGCCTGTACCTGCTGTAAGTTTTAGTAGCCGGGGTTTTGTTGCAACTCACCAAAGCTGGTGTCAATTTCACGTTGGGGTATGGGCAACAGCAGTTGGGTAGGGCTAAACGGAAAGCCCTCACTTGCAGCAAAGGCACCCATCACTGTTTCTGCCTGCCCAAGCCTTACCAGGTCATACAGGCGGTGGTTTTCAAAAGCCAGTTCAACGCGGCGCTCGTCAAGCAGCATATCAGTAGTAATGGTGCCGGTCACTTCAGGCATATTGGCCCTGGTGCGCACGGCATTCAAGGCTGCCAGTGCTTCGGGGTCGGCCGTGCTGCCGCTGCCCGCCATAATGGCTTCTACATGCATCAAATACACATCGGCCAGGCGCAGCACAATCCAGTCATTGCCACACAGGCGGGCGTCGCTTGAAGAGGTAATGAACTTACCCACCTCATCAGTATTGGTTGGGCTAAACAGCACTGTGCTCCGCTCAGTATCTGTAGCATCTACCATGGCCGCAAAGTCATCAGTAATGTAGTTAATGCCACTGGCCCGGCCCAGGTTGGTAAACTCAAGTGAAAAGTCCTGGCTTTCCTGCGCATCGTCATTCAGGTACTGTATGGCAAAAATAATCTCCTCGTTCAGCTCATTGTAAAACACGTCGTTGTAATTCTCAACCAGCGCATAATCAATGCTGCTCATGAAGTTGCCTGTCAGTATTCTGGCCCCGGCAAAATCGCCCTGGGTTAGCAGTACCTGGGCCAG
>CAZXTW010000113.1:0-11839 GCA_964643525.1 uncultured Roseivirgaceae bacterium | reverse complement strand
CGAAGGAAACGACAGCCCATTGGTAAGCGGCTGCCCCGCAGTTACAACTGAGAGTACATCCACCCGGTAGGCAACACCTGCCCGCACAGGTACGCCAGAGGCGTCACTCAACCCGGCACTTAAAGCAACAGGGGCCTGTGCTTCCTGAAGGGTTACTACCTGATAACGGTTAGCATCCAAACCGTTAGCGACTGTCACATTAAAAAACAAATCGTTCTCTACTGGCGATAAAATAATGCGGTACGTTGCAATGGCTGTTTCAATATCTGCTGGCGTGAACGACACCAACAGGTCAGCTGCATTACCGGCATTGCCCACATCTTCAACTACAATATTGGTGGCCAGGGGCACACTTTCAGTATTGTTGGCTTCATCTTCACAGGCGGTAAACATCAAAGAAACACACAACAACAGGCAGCTTGCCTTGAACAGGCCTGCCCAACAACGGTATTTTATGGTTGGTACTTGATTATTCATTGGTGTGGCAGCGGTTAAAATTTAAAGTTGTAGGTCACAGAAGGGAACGGGCGGCCCAACACCGACAGTTGAAAGGCCCTGGGCAAGGCACCGTCCTGATCACGGAAAAAGATAGAGTACGCATTGCGCCTGCCATAAACATTGTATACCGAGAAGGTCCAGCTGGTATCAGCCTTTTTCTTCTTTTTAAGGTTGGGCCTTAAAGTTACACCTATATCAAGCCTATGGTAATCGGGTATCCTAAACTGGTTACGTTCAGTAAAATTGGCAATAGTCAGGTTAGGAAAACCTACATTAAAAAAGTTATCACTAAAGCCACGCCCAGAACCAATTTCATAACCAGACTCAGGCACCGTAATGGGCCTGCCGGTACTATAGCTAAAATTGAAAGAAAAACTCCACCGTTTAAAGGCATCCCAATTGGCAAATAATGTTAAATCGTGGGGCTTATCATTATTGGCAGAGTAAAATAAGCCCCTGTTAATGCGCTCTTCAGGAAAAGCACCATTTACCTTACGCTCTGTTCTAGAATAAGCATAACTGGCCCAGCCTGTCAGGGTGCCTTTCTTTTTACGCAGCAGCAGCTCTACACCATAATTTCTGCCACGCCCCGTTAACAAATCTGTTTCTAGCGCATCATTTAACAATAGGGTGGCTCCATCCTTATATTCTACCAGGTTGTTAATTCGCTTATAATACACTTCAACTGAGGTTTCAATGGCATTATCCTTCAGGTTCAAAAAGTACCCTAATGACAGTTGTTCACTATTCTGTGGCTCAATATGGTAATTGCTTGGCGTCCATATATCTAATGGAGTTACTGCTGCCGTATTTGAGATTAAATGAATGTACTGGTACATCTTATTATAGCTCAACTTAATTGAGCTAAAAGCATTCAGGCTATACTTCAATGAAAAGCGGGGTTCAAGCCCGGTATATCGCTGCACTACATCGCCATCGCCAAATTGAAGGGTGTCTAAAATCAATGATTCAGACCGGGGCACTGACTCGGGGTAGGTGTAAACCTCTGATGGGCCAAAGTTATGGAACATTGAAAAGCGTAAGCCAGCCATAAATGTAAGCTTATGGTTTAGCTTGTACTCATCATTAATATAGAATCCGGTTTCAAGGGCCCGCTCCTGGGCAATGTCCTGGCTTACAATTGACGACTCTGCACTTGTTGGCCTCAATTGACCGGGCGAGAACTTATAACGCAAAGCACTGGCCCCAAAATCAATCTGGTGGCCCGCATGAAAAAATGTAAAGTCAGCCTTCAGGTTACTGTGGTCAATTTTATAATTCAACTTAAAAGCGGCCGAAGGTTCGTCGTACAATACGTCATAGCTGTATTGCCCCAATATGGCCGATACATTTACAAACAGCTTTTCGCTAAACAAGTGCTTATACTTAGCCACCAGGTTATTGGTTTGCCACTCAAAAACGGTGTCTGATGCAAACTGAAAACTGTCAAAGCTGGTATACCCTGAAATAGACAGTGAGTTTTTATCATTAAACTGGTGGTCAATTCGTGCGGTAGCATCTATAAAATCAGCTTCACTATTACGCAGCGCATCATCATTAATAAGCCTGAGTACCCAATTAGAGTAAGATGACCGGGCTGACAGCAGAAAGGTAGTTTTATCACTTACAATAGGGCCATCCAATGTAAGCCTTGCCGAAACTACCCCAATACCACCATTTACTTTAAGTTCTTCTTTATTGCCTGACTTTTGAGTAATATCCAGCACTGACGATAAGCGTCCTCCATAACGTGCGGGTATGCCCCCACGAAAAAAGGTAACATCCTGTACCGCATCAGGGTTAAAAACAGAGAAAAAGCCAAACAGGTGTGATGAATTGAAAATAGGCGCCTCATCTAACAAAATCAGGTTTTGATCTACACCGCCGCCCCTTACATTAAAACCTGTGGCTCCCTCGCCTACTGTATTTACCCCTGGCAACATGGTAATACTCCGCACCACATCTACCTCACCCAAAAGTGCTGGCATCTTTTTGAGGGTTAAAACAGTCAGGCGGGTTCTGCCCATCTGCGCATTTGAAATATTAGCATCATCAGCTTCGCCTTGAATAACCAGCCCCTCTAACTCAACGGGCGACTCAAACAGCTCAACATCAAAATTACCTGATGAGTATACCTGAAATACGCGCTTCTCATCCTGTAAACCAACAAAACTAAATGTCACATCATACTTTCCTGGCAGCAGGTTTAAAGTATAATTGCCATTTATATCTGTCACTGTACCAGATTTTAACTGGTCAACATACACGCGCGCTCCGGTAATGCCTTCATCATTGGTGGCATCTTTAATCGTTCCTGTAAGTTGCACCTGTTTGGCAGGGTCAGTCTTTGCGGGGTCTCCAATCTGCACAGC
The DNA here is from genome assembly GCA_964643525.1 of uncultured Roseivirgaceae bacterium. Classification (GTDB taxonomy): domain Bacteria; phylum Bacteroidota; class Bacteroidia; order Cytophagales; family Cyclobacteriaceae; genus CAZXTW01. The sequence continues at coordinate 8,969 of CAZXTW010000113.1, read as the reverse complement.
CTCTACTTCTTCCTGTACCGTGCTTTGTACAAAATACTCGGCAGGCGGCCTTTCGTTAAGAATCAACACCGTGTTGTTATCATACACCACGTACGATAACCCCTCAGATAGCAGAACACTTTTTAAGAACTGCTCTAAGGAAGCATTAGCCAGTGCGATTGATACTGTTTTATCTTTTACCCAATCAGAGTTGAAGAAAAAACGGACACCATGTTTTGCCTCGATACTTGCCAGGGCATCGGCCAAAGCCACCCCCTGATAATTTTCATTAATCTGTATCTGACTTAACTCTTGGCCGTGTGCTAAAAATACCGACGACATGCTCATCACAAGCCCCAGTAACAATACCACAAAAAATCTCATAGTGAATATTATTTGAATAAACCTGAACAGCCAAAAAGTAAACAAATAAAAAAGTAAATAAAAACTGAATGGGGCATTGAAGGCAAACATCCCCCTAAATGGGGTACGGTAACTTTAAAAATAACTAATGATTGTACTTATCAGGCTCAAAAAATCAGGAGCGCAAACCTTATGAAAGTAATGGGGTATAAAACAGATTTAGCCCACTTTGTAGGTGAGCCAGTGTTACAAAAAAACTAAAATGAACTAAGATGATAGGAAGGCTACTGCAATTTAACCTTCCAAAGCCAATGCGAAGAGTAATAGAATGAAACGCCGAATAGCACCAAAGCCAGCGAAAGAATAATTAATACATTATCTGGGCATTTAGCTCTTAAATCAGCATAAAATTTACGCTCCTGAAAATCTATAAAAGAGGCTTCTGCTTCAGAAATAGTTGAAGTATACTCTGCTATTAAGCGTGACTGTTCTTCATCTAACTGGGCCTGAACCATCTTTGACCGCTGCCGATACTCCAATGCTTTTCTAGGGTTTTTTAATCGCTTATGAGCCTCAGCTAAAAAGTCATAGGTTCTGATAAGCTCCAGCTTATCATCAATTTGCTGGGTTATTACCTCTGCATTTTCAAAGTAATTGATCGCATTTTTCACATCGCCCTGATCCATCACAACACGCCCAATATTATTCAGGGTGTTTGGATAGGTCACCATTTCGTGCAGGTTTTCCTTAATCTGCTTTGCCTCTCTTAAATACTGCAATGACTTATCATAATTACCTACCTGATATTGCAGGTAACCTATATTATTAAGTGAGCGCGAAACATCTACACTACGCTCTTCTATTCCTTCTCTAATTGAAAGTGCTTTTTGATGTGAAATTAAGGCCAACTTATAATTATTGGTTTCAGACATGATCACACCTATATCAGTCAATATCTTAGCCTCATTGTATTTAGCCTTTTTTGTATTCTTAACTACTCTCAAAGCCTTTCTGAAATTTACCAGAGCCATTCTGTTATTCCCCTGCCTTCTGCGTACTGTACCTAAGTTTCTGTAGCATGAAAATAGAGATGATTCATACCCTTTGCCAAGCCCTTCTCTAATAGCTATGGCTTTCTTAAAATAAACAGGTGCCTTATCATAAATCTCATTTCTGAGATAAATAACACCAATATTGTTATAGGTATTAGATAAATCAAGCTGATTGCCCAACCCTTCACGAATTGATGCGGCCTTTAAAAAATATTGAAGTGATTGAACGTAATCTGCCTTATTGAGGTAAAGCACTCCCAGAACATGATTGGCACGCCCCATACCTTCCTTGTAATCAGCCTTCTCACTAATCTCAAGCATTTTGGTTGCATAGTATACGGCTTCCTCTTCATTCTGGAAAACGTTGACTTTAGCCAAATCAAACAACCTGCTTGCTTCCTCTGAAATATCAACTTGATCACCATTACCTGCAGGTATCACAGAAGCTGCTTCAGGATTGGGTGCTTCACTCTCTAAACTGGCCTCCATGCAAGAACTCAATGCTATTAAACACATCAAAGTCCATATGCCCCGTATCAAATGATTAAAGTTTAGTCTCATAAAACAAGTTCGTTTCAATCAGCAACCGCTGGTTCTATCCGTTATCTCACCCGCTGGTTTACTATTAATTACCCTGTATCAATCTTTGTAACCGCTCCAGCAAGGTAAAAGTTATTATTACCTAAAACCCTAATAAATCTTCAGAGTTTGCCTAAAACTTACATCTTAGGTAACCAAACCCTATCAATTATAGGCCCGTGATTTTTACTGTGCAAATAAAAAGAGAGGAATTAAAGCCAAACTACCCTGCTTAAGCCTAAACTCAGGCTATAAGATTACCCCCGTAAATCAACATAAATATTAATTTACTAATGCAAACACATATAAAAAATTATATACCACTCACTATCAGTTAGTTATTAAATGCACCAACATCACAAAACTAAGTGAGTGCCAAAAACAGCATATTGCCTTGAAGAAATGAAAAGCTGAAGGGATTAAACAAAAAATAAGAGCAACAAACTTGGGTGACTGCAAAAAACAGTTCAAAAAACCCAAATTTATTGCTCCTGTATAATCGCCCTTATTATAAAGGGAACAACGGTGCGTATCTCTTATTCAATATCAATTTCTGGCGGATCTGTCTGGTTGCCACCATTAGTACCACCTAAAATTTGTGCCGCAGCTGATGAGTCCATCTTTTGTGCAGACTCTAAACCAAACTGAGCGAACTGACTTAAACTGGCGAATTTTTTGTTTGATAACATAGTGATTAACATTTGTGTACAGAAACTATTACTATTTAGAAAGAGTGAATTCGTTGATAATCTATAATTCTTGATAAATACAGTCTTAGGGAATATGATTGCTAAGTTAGTCTTAAGTGTTTTTGATTGGTCTAGGTATTTTTTACCATTCTAACTAATCCTTCTACGTAATTCTACTTAGCCCTAAAGATTGATAATATCTAAATCAATACCCCGCATTTAACACCTACTATATTTTTATTAAAATGTGATAAAATGTGCCTTCAGAGCTTTTTATCAGTGTTTTCACTTCTATATACGTAACCAGGAAATAAAGTTTTACCAAATCATAGAATTTTAATTTACCCAAAATAAAATAGGCACCCACACCCCCAAAAACAACCGTTACCATCCCTTTTGTCTTCTTGTTAAGAAATCCGTAATAGTTAAAAACATGGTTGGCAATGAAGGTTAGCCTGCCCAAGACTAAAAACAGGCACCACAAGCAGGTAAGGCACTAGTAATGAATTGCTAAAGTGGCCATTCTGCCACAGTATGGTTAATCATAATAATAGAACAGGCAGCCAAAAACATTAGATATGTTCAATTAATAATGAGAATCATTATTGTTATTTCGAAGTGCGAAGATTCCTTGATAAAAAAAATAAAAAAATTAAGAGGGCCTCTTCAATGTTCCAACACATACCATACATCTGCCATTTGGCCGCCCCTCAAATGCAATCTTGTTTCAAATGCATATTTAGTCTACTTTTGAAACTGATTTAACTATGTTTTGAGGCAAAAAACAGCGCATATCATCATTTCATATACCTTTTTAGGTATGCTGCTTCTAAGTCAGTCTGCATTTTATTTGTTGCATAATGACTGCCATCACGCGCATGAGCACTACAATCATTGTGATCATAAACATGATCAGTTGCATCATGAGCATGAGCATGCAAGCCATATTACGTGCCTCTATAAAGCATCTAACAGTGAGTCAGGTTTATTTTTTGACACTGAGGAAGAAAGCTGTACCCTTTGTGAGCAGTTTTTTAGTCAGAATCTTGTAGCTGAAACTCCTGTCTCATTTAAGTTCATCAACAGGCCAACAGAACATTATACATATATTATCACTAAGGCTCTTTATTATACACAACTAAATAGTTCAACAAGAGCACCCCCATCCGTCCTATCCTAAGCTTACCTTATTCTTTACTCTGAACCTAAATTAACTTAATCCACTATGACAAGAGCATTGCTCTTAATAGTACTCTTTACTTTCGCAGCAAATAGTGTTTTTGCTCAGGCAAATTACACCTTAAAAGGCGTGGTGACTGACGGATGGGAAAACCCGCTGGAAGATGCGATTGTATATGTACAGGAAACCAAGCAAACCTATTTTACTAATGCAAAAGGTAGGTTTGCTATAAATGCCCTCAAGCCTGGCAATTACACAATAAGTGTGCACCGCATTGGCTATGTAGAAATACAACGCACAATAGCAGTATTAAAAAATACAGCTATAAAAGTAATGATACAAGCTGATGACCAAACCTTAGACCAGGTAGTAATTAAAGGGCATAAAGAAGAAATACTCAATGCACAGGCTGTAACCACCCTGAACGAATTGGCCCTCAGAAAATCTGCTGGCTTAACCTTGGGTGAAACCCTGAACGAAATTAACGGGGTAAACATGTTGCAAACAGGCAGCTCTATTGCTAAACCTGTAATTCATGGCATGCACAGCAACCGGGTATTAATCATGAACAATGGCGTACGGCAGGAAGGGCAACAATGGGGCCTTGAACATGCGCCCGGTATTGACCCCTACCTGGCGCAGGAAATTACTGTCATTAAAGGGGCTGCCGGTGTGCAATATGGCTCAGATGCCATTGCAGGCGTTGTAATGGTAAACCCGGCACCTCTGCCACATGATAATGAGCCTGACGAGCAAGGCATCCATGGCCGGGCCGACCTGGCCGGCATGAGCAATGGCAGGCAAGGCAGCGGCAACATACAACTTGAAGGGCAAATAAAAGCCGTTGAAGGTTTGGCCTGGCGTGTACAGGCATCAGGCAAAAAAGCAGGCAACATCCAAACACCCGACTATTACCTTGACAATACCGGAGTAGAAGAACTCAACTTCTCTGCCGCTACAGGGTACAAAGCCAGGTTATGGGAAGCCCAGATCCACTTCAGCCGTTTTTACACCAAGCTGGGCCTGTTCAGCGGGTCGCATACCGGGAACCTGACAGACCTTGAAACAGCCATTAACAGCGAAGTGCCCCTCAGAGCCAATGAATTTACATTTTCTTATGATATTGACAGGCCATTTCAGAGCGTAGCCCACAACATGCTTACCGTCAAAACAAAATGGCAGGTGGGCAACCTGGGTAAGCTGCATGCTACCTTTGGCTATCAACTTAACCACAGGAAAGAGTACGACCTGGTTAGGCGTCGCATTGCCCAGGGCAACCAGCCACAGTTAGATTTTGAGTTGAAAACCACCACGGCAGATGTGCACCTTGACCATAAATTTGGCACCCACTGGCGCGGCACCGTTGGTTTATCAGGCATGAAGCAGTCTAACGTGTATGAAGGCCGCAGGCTCATACCCAATTTCAGAAGCTACACAGGTGGCCTGTATGCTATTGAGCACTTTATTAAAGACCGGTATGAATTAGAGGCTGGCATTAGGTATGAAGCCAAATTCATTGAAACCTTCCGCAATGAAGATGGAGAAGTGATTCAGGAAGATTTCAACTTTAACAACATTTCAATAGCGTTGGGCGGCATGTACCGCATTAATGAAGACCTGAACATTAAAATGAATGTCAGCTCTGCCTGGCGTGCGCCAAACATTAGCGAACTGTTTAGCGATGGCGTGCACCAGGGTACAGCCTCCTATGAATTGGGTGACAAAACCCTTGAGCCTGAAACAGCTTATAATACCAGTGTTGATGTTAACTACAACAAAAAACGGTTTACAGCCCAGGTAACGCTGTACCATAAAATTATTGACAACTTTATTTACCTGGAGCCACAATTTCCTGAAACCATCTTAACCATCAGGGGGGCATTCCCCCTATTTGAATACAAACAGGTAAACGCCACCTTTACCGGCACTGACATTGCCTTTGGCTGGCAATTGGTACCTGGGCTAAGGTGGCAAAACAAAGCCTCTATTGTGCGGGCACGCAACCAGACTGATGATGAATACCTTGTATTGATCCCGGCCGACCGTTTTGAAAGCTCACTCACCTGGTCATTACCAGCAACAAACAGGCTAAATGACAATTACCTGACTATAGCCAATACTTATGTGGCACAGCAAACCCGTTTTCCTGAAAATATAGACTTTGCAGACCCTCCGGCTGCCTATAATCTGGTAGATGTCCGTTTGGGTACCACTTTGAATCAAAACCGTAACCCCTTAAATGTAAGTGTAGAAGTTAAAAATATATTCAATGTGGGTTACAGAGATTACCTGAACCGCTTCAGGTACTTCTCTGATGAGATTGGCCGCAACTTTATTGTAAGGTTCAACTATACGTTTTAAAAACAAACAGGCCCACTATAAAACAGCAGGCCTGATTAATAACAATAATTTACTAAATAAACCTAAATAACAATTAATGATGAAAAATCTGAAAAACCTATTTTTCATGTGTTTGGTCGTTTCTTTGGCATTTTTAACAGCTTGTGGAGATGATGATGTAGAAGATCCGGGCGATCCTAATGAAGAAGAGGTAATTACCACCTTAACGCTTACCTTCACCAACGGGGCTGATGTACAGACGTTCACCTTCCGTGATGCAGATGGTGACGGTGGCGCTGCCCCTACAGTAGAAGACATCACGCTTACCAACGGGGTAGCTTACACTGTAGATGTTACCCTGCTGAATGAGTCTGAAACTCCTGCTGAAAATGTAACGGAAGAAATTGAGGAGGAAGATGATGAGCACCAGTTCTTCTTTACCGGTTCAGCCGTAGGCAGCGTACTGACCCACGCATATGGTGATATGGATGATAATATGAACCCCATAGGGCTGACAAACACCATTACCACCACCAACGCAGGTACTGGTGTGCTTACCGTTACCCTGAAGCACCAGCCAGGCATCAAAACCTCTACTACCGGTATTGGTGATGGCGAAACTGACATTGCAGTTGACTTTAATGTAACTGTTCAATAATTGATTGTAACATATATCATGAGCCCTGGCCAGCCTTGCTGCGCCAGGGCTTTTTATTGCGCTTTTAGGCACAAACTGGGTATGGTACAAGCCTTACCTATTTTGTAGTTTTGTGTTTGTCTGTTACAAAACAACCCGCACCGCGCACTATGAAAGCCCTTAAAATAGATATGCACACCCACATCATTCCTGACAAGCTACCTGACTGGAGTGATAAATTTGGCTATGGTGATTTTATTCAGCTGTTTCACCACCGGGCTGGCTATGCCCGTATGATGCAGGGCGGCAAGTTTTTTCGTGAAATTGCTCAAAACTGTTGGGACCCCGCCCTGCGCATTGAAGAATACCGCATGCACAATACCAGTGTGCAGGTAATCTGCACCATACCCGTGCTGTTTTCTTATTGGGCCAAACCACATGACTGCCTGGACATTAGCCGTTTTTTAAATGACCATGTGGCCGAGCTGGTGCAGCAATACCCCAAAAACTACATAGGCCTGGGCACCGTACCCATGCATGATGCCACCCTGGCTGTAAGGGAACTGGAACGCTGCAAACATGAGTTAGGCCTGGCAGGCATACAAATAGGTTCTAACATTAATGACCGCAACCTGAATGAAGTATCATTCTGGCCCATTTACCAGGCCTGTGAAGCCTTAGACCTGGCCATACTGGTACACCCCTGGAACATGATGGGGCAAGACAAAATGAAAAAATACTGGCTGCCCTGGCTGGTGGGTATGCCTGCAGAAACCACCAGAGCCATTTGCTCAATGATATTTGGTGGTATTTTTGAACAGTTTCCGCAGCTAAGGGTATGTTTTGCACATGCAGGCGGCTCATTCTTACCCACCATTGGCCGTATTGAGCATGGCTTTAACTGCCGGCCCGACCTGGTAGCCGTGCACAATGACATTAACCCCAGAGAGTATATTGGCCGTTTTTGGGTTGACAGCATTACCCACGACCCTGAAATGCTGCACTACATACTCAATAAAATTGGCACAGATAAGGTATGCCTCGGCAGTGATTACCCTTTTCCGCTGGGCGACCTTGAAATAGGCCAATTTATTGAACACATGAACCTGCCAGATGCAACCGTACAGCGCATATTTTGCAACAACAGCTTGAACTGGCTAAAGCTTGAAAAAGAACAGTTTTGGCCCGCAGAAGTACCTGAGCCGGTAAAGCACTAATCAATCACAATTTTACCTGCCTGCCGGGTACTGCCTGCGGTAAACTCATAAAAGTAAAGGCCTTTTCTGAAAGGAAACAAAGACAATTCCTCTCTTGAAGTAAACAGCTCAAGCTCAAGCACACGTTCGCCATGCTGATTGTATAAACTGAACAGTATTTGTGTTTCAGGAAAATCCTTACCAATAATGGTAAGCCCCCCATTTTGACTAACCGGGTTAGGGAACAACAAAAACGGCTTTGAATCTAAGAAGTAAACCAGCTCTTCAGATGTAACAATTTGCTGGCCATTATTAAACGTAACAATAGCGCGGTATACATTGGGGCCCTCAAAAGGCTCAGCATCAAAAACATTGAGGGTATCATTAAAACCACTGGTAAACACAGCTTCTGTAAGCCAGGCACCGTCAACCAGCTGCTCAAAGGCCACCTCGGCAACTTCATACCCAGTACCTAGTACCAAACCCAGGTTAATGCCCTGTTCTGCCTCTGGCGTTACCAAAAACGACAGCACATAACAATCAATGCCCTGGTTATTATAATCTAATGTAAATGAATTGATGCCTGTGCTGCCATCAATGGTTGGCAGCACAGCATATTGAACCGAAAGCTCTTCATCTTTATTGCGCACCACAAACGTATCTGTGCCTTCATAAATAGTTTCAAGGTATTGCTGCCCCAGGTTTTGCACAATATAACCATCGGCACCGGGCAGCCGCGGCCATTGCAGCAGCACTGAATCTTCACAGTTAAAACCTACTGACATTCTGATTGGGCGGCTTACTACAAAAGCCTCGCTCTCAAACTCAGCCGCCCCCACAAGCATGCGTACCTGTGTCTTAGCAAACACCTCTGGGGGCAGCCACTGGTAGCGCATGGCTGCCAGGTCAGCGGCCGCATCAATCAGCTCCCAGGTATTGCCACTGTCATAGCTT
>CAZXTW010000112.1:0-11863 GCA_964643525.1 uncultured Roseivirgaceae bacterium | reverse complement strand
CCTGATATCAATAGGTATAATTTTATTGGCCCCAATACGGGTAATTTCTCTTTTTTGCAGGGCAGTGAGTAGCTTTGACTGCAATGGCATGCTCAGGTTGCCAATTTCATCTAAAAACAGGGTGCCGCTGTTGGCTACTTCAAAGCGGCCGGGGCGGTCTTCTTTAGCATCAGTAAAAGCGCCTTTTTTGTGGCCAAACAGCTCGCTTTCAAACAGGCTTTCAGTAATAGCGCCCATATCAACCCCAATAAATACATTGTCTTTACGCAATGAGCGTTGGTGTATGGCCCTGGCCACCAACTCTTTACCCGTGCCGTTTTCGCCCAGAATCAAAATGTTGGCATCAGTTTTAGCTACTTTTTCAATAATGTTAAAGACTTGCTTAATGGCTTCGCTTTCGCCAATAATGTCTTTAAAGGGCTGGTTCATATCATCTTCAAGGGCCTTTTTGGCTTTCTTGAGGCGGTCTACCTCTTTGTATGAGCGCCTTAGTTTAATGGCACTGCTAATGGTAGCAATGAGTTTTTCGTTTTGCCAGGGCTTCAGCACAAAGTCGGTAGCTCCCTCTTTTAAAGCTTTTACAGCCATTTCTACATCACCAAAGGCCGTGATGAGTATTACCACAGCCGAGGGGTCTTTTTCCATGATTTGGTTAAGCCAGTAAAAACCTTCTTTACCGCTGGTAATGTCTTTGCTGAAGTTCATGTCAAGCAAAATCACATCATAGGTGTCATTATTGAGCAGGAAGGGTATCTTCTTTGGGTTTTTTTCAATAATAACCTGTTGTGCGTGTTTTTTGAGCAGCATCTTGGCCGCCAGCAGCACATCTTCGTCGTCGTCAATAATTAATATTTTGCCTAATTCTTTTGAGTTATTCACCTGAACTATGGTTTTGGTTATACTTTGTTTTAACAGATACTGTGCCTGCTGTGCCAAATGGGCGTTAAAAGGCCTAAAACAGTTCTTTTAAAGGGTTTTGGGCAAGTGCAGTTGATGCACAAGTGTTCATAAATGTACATCTTTTTGTGGCAATACCGAACAGTGGCCTAAGTATTTTTCAATTATGCAGGGCAAAGGCAAGGCCTGGGGTGTATTTTCAGTACCTTTACTCGCTGCTGCAAAGGTTGTGGCTGGGCAGGCATAGACCTGTGTAATTTGAAGCAAATAATTTTTGATGAGATGAGTACTGTTAAGAATGGCGACCAGGTGAAGGTGCATTATACTGGCAAACTAACTGATGGCAGCGTATTTGACAGTTCGGCCAATCGTGAGCCTTTGGGCTTTACTGTTGGCGCCGGGCAAATGATTAAAGGGTTTGATGCAGGTGTAGTAGGTATGGCCGTTGGCGATAAGAAAACGCTTGAGCTACAACCCGAAGAAGCTTATGGCCCACATGATGCCACACGTGTAATGGAGGTACCTAAAGATAAACTGCCACAAGGCATGGAACCGCAACTGGGCATGAAGCTTGGCTTAACTACACAACAGGGCCAGCAGATACCAGCTACTATTGTTGAGGTAAATGAAGGTAATATTAAGATTGATGCCAACCACGAACTAGCTGGTAAGGTGCTTATTTTTGAATTAGAGCTGGTGAGTATTGACTAGCCCGCAATAACGCTTTTGGCTTTGTTGTATTTTGAGTTGCCAACCTCTACCACAAATAGCCTGGTTTTATAAACTGACATATCGTATTCTTTGCTAAACTGCCCGTTTACGGGCAGTGTTTCATGCATAATGAGGTTGCCAATAATGTCATACACCTTAATTTCTATTTCTTCTTTATTGGTGTTGTTGTAAAACGAGAGTTGAAACTTGCCATTTGCTGTAGGGGTCAATTCAAAGTCAAACTCACGGTTTAGCAGGCTATTGCTAAAACTGAGGCCTTCGGGCTGGCTCATAGGGAAGGCCAGAAGCGAGTCTTGCCCGGCCCCCACCTGCTGGGCAATGGTAACGGAAGAAAAGCATAAGCTGCCCAATACAAAAAGTAATGCCAAAAGCATGGATGATAAGGGGGTGCTGCTGGGTTTATTTGGGGTTTTATGCATGGTAAAACATGTATTTTGGGCGTTGCTGGCGGTAAAGTTACTAAAAATTGTAGAGCCCGCCTTTTAGCAGACTATTTAACGATGCGCCCTGCATATAATTATAAGGGTAGTATGTCGTGGCGGGTACAGCTAAAATTATTTTCGCAAATTCTTTTTATGAAATAAAACTATTAAATTGCGTTCTATGTTGGGATTAAGATAATTAGTCCGATTTATTTTGAGTTTTTGACCTTTGAGATCCAGCCCACTAGGCTGGATTTCTATTTTTTAGCCTGATACTATTCGGTACTAATTGCCTGCCGCGTTACTTGTATGTGAAATTGTGCGTTCGTACTGTATCAAATTTGAACACTGACTGTTCTATACTGTACACTTTTTAGGGCATTGCTAAACAAATAAACCTGAATATGGTTGTTTTAGAGAGGTTTACCAGATATGGCACCCTTATTGACAAGTAAACGACGAATAAATTGAATCATTAGCAATGGATAGAAAAATCAAGAAGAAAAAGTGGACCGTTAGCAGAATTGCCCTGACCGCAATAGGCGTTTTGGCTGTGGTGTTTCTGTTTTATAGTTTCATTTTTGCAGGCAAGGGCTCAAAGCTGCGTGTCCAGGCCGAAAAGATTAACATTTCTAAGGTTACTTACGGTGATTTTCGTGAGTTTATTCCGATAGATGGCTCAGTACTACCCATTAAAACCATCAGGCTTGATGCCATTGAAGGGGGTGTCATTGAAGTAAAATACCTTGAAGGGGGTGTGCTGGTTAATAAGGGTGATACCATTCTGAAGCTTGCCAATAACAATATTGTGCGTGATGTAATTAACCAGGAAACACAAGCCTACCGCCTGATTAATGAACTTGAAAACAGCAAGTTAAGCCTGAGGCAAAGAAGGTTTGAGTTAAAAAGAACATTGACTGACCTTGATTTCCAAATTGATGCAGCTAAAGATAATTATGTACGCAGCAAACAGCTGTATGCCGAGAAGGTGCTGTCAGAGCAGGAATTTTTAACGGCTGAAAGAGATTACAAGCAATTGGTTAGCCAGCGTAAAATTGAAGTTGAATCACAAACGTTTGACTCACTAAACGCCATACGCACCATAGCCCAGTTAGAGGTAAACCTGACCACTACCAATAAAAACCTTGAGTTTGCCAAAAAGAATTTAGAGAATCTGTTCATCAAGGCTCCAATTGATGGCCGCTTGAGTGCTGTAAATGGTGAGGTGGGCGAATCAATTGCCTCAGGACAGAATATAGGCCAAATTGACGATTTAAATGGCTTTAAGGTGCGGGCACCCATTAACGAACACTATATTTCACGTATCTATGAAGGCCTTACTGGCGAGTTTGACTTTGCTGGTAATACCTATACTTTGGTTATAACCAAGGTGTACCCTGAGGTAACCAACGGTTTGTTTGAGGTAGATATGGCCTTTGACTCTGAGGTGCCAGAAGGCATACGCAGGGGCCAAACGTTGCAAATTAAGTTGCAGTTAAGTGAAGATGTGAAGGCAACTATGGTACCCCGCGGTGGTTTTTACAATACTACAGGTGGCAACTGGTTATTTGTGGTAGACGAGTCGGGTGATTTTGCTGAGCGTCGTGAAATACGCCTGGGCCGCCAAAACACACGCTTTTATGAGGTCTTAGAAGGGCTTGAAGCCGGCGAAGAAGTTGTGGTATCGTCTTACGACGGTTACGAAGACAAAGACCGCTTAGTTATAGTAGGAAATTAATTGTGATACATTAATAATTGACCATGGAAAATGAACAAATGCTCATCAGGACTAAAAGTTTAAGGAAGTTTTACTACACTGATGAAATAGAAACGACCGCCTTGGCCAACGTAGATCTGAACATTAAGAAAGGGGAGTTTGTAGCGATAATGGGGCCATCGGGTTGTGGTAAGTCTACGCTGCTGAATATTATTGGCATGCTGGATAACCCCTCTGAGGGCGAGTTCCACTTTCTGGATCAGGAAATTTCAAAATACAACGAAAGGCAGCGGGCTAACCTTCGTAAGGAAAATATTGGCTTTGTGTTTCAGAGCTTTAACTTGATTGATGAGTTGACTGTGTTTGAAAACATTGAGTTGCCATTGATTTATTTGAAGTACTCATCATCAGAGCGTAAAAAGCGTGTTGAAGAGGTAATGGAGCAAATGAAAATAGCCCACCGCCGCAACCACTTTCCTCAGCAGCTTTCGGGTGGTCAGCAACAGCGTGTGGCCGTAGCCCGTGCCGTAGTAGCCCAGCCTAAGCTAATCCTGGCGGATGAGCCTACTGGTAACCTGGACTCTACCCACGGCCAAGAGGTAATGACCCTGTTGAGTGATCTGAATGATGGTGGTACTACCGTAATTATGGTAACGCACTCGTCGTTAGATGCTGAATATGCCCACCGCGTAATTCACTTATTTGACGGACAAGTTGTTTCTGAAAATATCAATACTAAAGATAAAGCTGTAGTATAAACAGCATATAAAACGCGCTTGAAGGCAGGTAGTAATACCTGCCTTTTTTTATGGGTTTGGTTTAGTGGTACGGTGCATAAAGCCTGCCCAATGGCTGCTATGATTTTTTACTGGTAGTTAGTGGCCGTTTGCCGTTAAACAAGCCTGTTTTACCGGCTGCCACGCCATGTGAAACTTCTCATTAATTACTTGATTGAAGTCACAAATTATCACTACATTTAAATTTAAAACATGTAGTAATGGGCAACGATAAGACAAGAATAAGCATAGTAGAAGATAATGAAGTAATTAGAGACGGGTTTACATTATTACTTGATAGTATTGAAGAGTATGCCGTTGTGGGCACATGGTCTAACGCGGAAGATGCCATTAAGAACGTGCAGAAAGACAACCCCGATATTATGCTGATGGATATTGAGCTGCCCGGAATGAATGGCATACAGGCCATTAAGCATATTAAAAAGCTACAGCCACAGGTAGATATTATTGTAATTACTGTGCATGCCGATAGCGAAATGGTTTTTAACGCATTGGTAGCAGGGGCCTGTGGGTACATTACTAAAACTTCAAACTACTCAAAACTTTTAGAAGCCATTAACGAGGTAAAAGAGGGAGGCTCGCCCATGAGCACCAATATTGCCCGTATGGTGGTACAGTCATTTCAGCGCAACAACAATTCACCCTTAACACCCAGAGAAACTGAAGTGTTGGAATTACTCTCGAAGGGTAAAAGCTATAGTGTAATAGCTGACGAGCTTTTTGTGCATAAAGAAACCATAAAGTCGCACATTAAAAACATTTACACAAAACTACAGGTAAACAGCAAAGCCGAAGCCATAGAAAAGGCACTGAAAGATAAGCTGATATAGCAGGCGTATCTATTTTTAGCCTGAAAGGCATGCATTCTTCATTTTCATTTCCCCACTCTTGGGGGATTTTATTCAACAATTTTTACCCTCACCTTTGGCTTGATGATCAGTACTTTATAGCAACACACACGATTTAAGCTTAATAAATATTCTAATTGATGATGATTCTGTGCAATAATGTTTTGCGCACAGACCACTATTGTATTGCCTTTTATTTATTACTAATACAACAAATCTATGAGAGCAAGATTACTTCTTTTGATCATCCTTTCGGGCTTGTTATTACCACAGGCGTTTGCACAAGAAAGGACTGTGTCAGGTAAGGTGACTGCCGCCGAAAATGGCGATGCCCTGCCTGGTGTGAATGTGGTGGTGAAAGGAACCACCAACGGTACGGTTACTGATGTAGATGGCAACTACAAATTAGCTGTAGATGCTTCGGCCACTACATTGGTGTATTCGTTTATAGGGTTGGCCACCCTTGAAGTGCCCATTGGTGGGCGCTCAGTAATTGACGTGCAGTTGAGTTCAGATGATATTAGGCTGGACGAGATTGTGGTTACTGCCGTAGGCATTGAGCGGGAAAAGAAAGCCCTGGGCTATTCGGTAGAGAACATTAGTGCCGACCAGGTGGCGCAAAAATCTGAACCTGATGTGTTGCGTGCGCTGCAGGGCAAAGTGCCTGGGGTAAACATTACAGGCTCTACCGGTTTGCCAGGCAGTGCCACACGCATTACTATCAGGGGGGCCTCGTCTTTTTTAGGCAATAATGAACCCCTGTTTGTGGTTGATGGCACCCCCTACAACAACCAACAGTTTACTACCTACAACCAGCTTACTGGTGGTGGGGCTTATGCCAATGCCCTGGCCACGCTTGACCCTAACAATATAGAGTCAATTACGGTGCTAAAGGGGGCGGCCGCCGCTGCCCTGTATGGCTCACGAGCGGCCAATGGGGTGGTGCTGGTTACTACCAAGGCGGGCTCGTCAAGGGCATCACGTAAAAAGCTTGAGGTAACCTTTAATTCGTCGTATTCGGTAGAAGAAATTGCCAACCTGCCAGAGTACCAGAACCTGTACGGCAATGGTACTGAGTTTCAGTACCAAAACTCAAATGGCTCGTGGGGTGCAGCCTTCTCTTCATTGGACTCTTTCCCTACCTGGCCTTTGTATACAGCGGCTTTTCCCGACCTGCCTGCCAATCTGCCCTATGAGGCACAGCCAGACAACGTAAGCAGCCTGTTTGAAAAGGGTAGTGTGTTAGAAAACTCAATTACCATTAGTGGGGGTAATGAGCGTTCAATTTTTTCGGCTGTATTGAGTACTCTTAACCAGGATGGCTACATTCCGTTTTCTACCTTTCAACGCAACAACCTATCTATCGGGGGTAATACAGAACTGGATAATGGCCTGAACGTTGGCTGTAATTTTACTTACACACGCAGTGTGCAGGAAGGGCCTTTACTGGGCGAAAATGGTGCGCAAGACCCCGGTGCAGCCTCTTCGTTTGCGCGTACCCTCTGGCTGGGTCGCACCTGGGACACCAGCCTGCCCTATACCAACCCCACCACCGGCGGGCCAGTGTTTTTTAATACGCTTGGTGTTGATCATATGTTATGGTCGTGGGAGAACAATGGCATTGAAAGCACAGTTGACCGATTTGTGGCCAATATTAATGCCGGGTATGATATTACTGACAACCTGAATGTAACCTATAAAATTGGTGTGAATACGTTTGTTGACCGCCGCTTGCAGATCTGGAACATTGGTTCTACTGCGTTTGGCGGGGCTGGTTCTGTGCTTAAAGATGATATTTACTTTCAAGAGATTGAGTCAAACCTGCTGGTTACGTATACCAAAGACATAAACGAAGATTTTAATGTACGGGCAGTAGTAGGGCATAACGTAAACCAGCGTACTACTGATAGGCAGCAGGTACAGGGGCAAGGCATTATATCGCCTGGTATATTTGATATTGACAATACCAGTTCTGTAGTGCCTACTGGAGGCGGCTTTTCCAGAAGGAGGCTTTACGGCGTTTTTGGTGATGTATCGTTGGGCTACCGCAATTACCTGTTTTTGAATTTAACAGGTCGTAATGATTGGTCAAGTACGCTGCCAGAAGAGAACCGCAGCTTCTTTTACCCTGCTGTAAGTACCTCGTTTATATTTACTGAAGCCCTGGGTATAAACAGTAATATCTTAACCAGTGGTAAGCTACGTGCCAGTTGGGCCAGAGTAGGAAACGATGCCCTGCCCTACCAGCTAGAAAATACGTTTTTGGTTAACCTGGGGGCCAATACCAATGCCATTGGCGCTTTGCGTGATAACGACCTGCCATTTTTGGGCCAGCCGGGTATTACACAGTCTGACGTATCATTTGACCCAGACCTGACCCCTGAGTTTACCAAAGAGTTTGAGTTGGGTACTGCTTTAGAGTTTTACAATGGCCGTGCCACCCTGAACTTTACTTATTACGACCGCCGTACAACAGACCAGATTGCCAACGTAACGTTGCCCTCAGCCTCTGGCTTTCAGCAGCTGGTAACCAATTTTGGCGAAGTAAGCAATAAGGGTATTGAGGTAGGCCTTGACGTAACACCTGTGCAGTTGAACAATGGGCTTACATGGAACATGTTTGTATCATTTACACGCAACAGGAGTAAGGTAGAGTCGTTGGCTGATGGTATTGAGCGAATAAACATCCGTAATTTATTTGGAGGCAGTGTAACGCCCGTTTTAGAGCCTGGCCAACCGTATGGTATTTTACGTGGCTCGCGCAGTGCCCGCGACGAAGAGGGTAATTTACTGATTAACCCCGCCAATGGTTATTTGTTTCCTGATTTGCAGCAAGGCAAGATTGGTGACCCCAACCCTGACTTTTTGCTTGGTATAACCAACTCAATCAGCTTTAAAGGCATTACGTTGCGTGCTGTAATTGACTACCGCCACGGTGGTGATTTGTACAGTACCACCATTGAGCGTTTGCTGGGCCGTGGGGTGACAAGAGATACAGAAGACCGCGAGGCCACACGTATTATAGAAGGCTTTTTGGGCGACCCCGCCACCGGCCTGCCCTTGCTAGATGAAAACGGTAATAAGATACCCAACACCATACAGGTAACTACCAATGATTTGTTTTTTGCCAATGGCGCGCCCATTGAAACGTTTGGCATTAACGCTGCTGACGAGTGGAGTGTGTGGGACGGCACCGTAGTGCGCTTGCGTGAGGTAAGTTTGGGGTATCAGTTTCCTACTTCATTGCTGAATAAAACACCGTTTGGCAGTGCCAGTATTACGTTTACTGGCCGTAACCTGTGGTACAATGCACCCAATGTGCCCGAATACACCAATTTTGACCCAGAGGTAAACAGTTTTGGTTCAACCAATACCCAGGGTATTGAGTTTGCCAGTGCGCCCTCGTCAAAACGGTACGGTGTAAACCTGAGACTGACTTTTTAAGGACCCTTTGAATGATTGACAAACCATGAAAAAGCTATTGACTTCATATAAAGTTTTGATGTTGGCGGCTGTGCTGCTGGTGGTTAGTGCCTGTGAAGATAACTTTCTGGATATTAACACAGACCCGAATAACCCAACCACTGCGCCATTAAGCCAATTGTTAACAACATCGCAAATACATATTAGCAACGTAACCAGCCTCTCTACAGCGGGGCTGTCAAGTACCCTAAGCACGTTTATGCACCAGGTAACCCAACGTGGTGGTGCCGACCAGTATGGTACGCAAGGTTCTGATTTTGAAATTGGCGCCTCGTGGAACAACCTGTATACCGGTGCTTTAGAAGATTTGCGTGTCATTATTGACAAAGGCACTGCTGAGGGCGACCTACAGTATGTGGGTATTGCTAAGATATTAAAAGCATATGCCTATAGTATTGTGGTAGATGCCTGGGGCGAAGCCCCTTTTAGTGAGGCTAATTTGATGCCAGAGGTACGCTTTCCGGCTTTTGATAACGGGGCTGATATTTATACAGCACTGTTTGCCATGATTGATGAGGGCATTGCCGATTTGGCTAATGAAGAGGCTACTAATGTGAATACGCCTGGTGTTGATGATTTGATTTATGGCGGTAATGTAAATAGCTGGCGCAAGTTTGCCAAAACATTGAAGTTGCGTTTGTACAACCAGGTGCGCCTGGCCCCTAATGCATCTGATTTTAATGTGGCAGCTAACGTAAATGCCTTGCTTAGTGAGGGCGATTTGATTGGTGATGCTTCTGAAGATTTTGAGTTGACCTACGGCACTTCGGTTTCGCCAGAAAACCGCCACCCCGCTTTTGTACGTGAGTATGGCACGGCTGGCGCCCAAAAAACCTATTACATTAGCATCTGGTTTTGGCAGGTAATGACGGGGCGCAACCCCAATGGGCTGTTTGCTGGTGTGAACGACCCCCGCGTGCCCTATTATTTCTTTAACCAGCTAACGGGTGGGGGAGCCCCCCAAAACCCTGTAGAGTTTAGAGAGGGCGACTTTTTATCAATACACTTTGGCTCAATACACCCCAACCAGGCCCAGGCCCAGGGTGCTTCACAGACAGTACTTGGGCTTTACCCTGCCGGTGGCCGTTATGACGACGGTGCCGGTGCTGTTGTAGGCCCTGCCAGCGCGGCAGGTGATGCACCACAGCGCATGCTGCCTTATTTTAACCGGTTGTTTATTGAGGCAGAACTGGCCCAGGAAGGGGTAAGTACAGGTAACGCCCGTGCCCTGCTTGATGAGGCTATGCGCGCTGCTTTTGATGAGGTAAACGCCCAGGTAGCCAGCACGGCCAGCTCGCAAACCATACCCACCATTGCCGATGATGATGTTGATACTTATGTAAATACCATTTTGATTGAGTTTGATGGTGAGGATGCCCAGGGCCAGCTTGAGATAATTCTTACACAGAAGTGGATAGCCAATTTTGGGAATGCCATTGATACGTACAACGATTACCGTCGTACGGGCTTTCCGGTAATATTTGACCCCAATAATGATGGTAATCCACTTACACAGTCGGCCTCGCAGTTTCAGCTGTCGTTGCCCTGGCGTGAGCTTGATCTGACCTTGAACCCCAATGCCCCCAACCAAAAGCAACCCAGCCAGTACAGGGTATTTTGGGACCCCAGTTGATTGTAACCTGATTGATTTATTAAGCCACAGATTGAAAACGAAATGAAGAACCTATTAAAATATTTCTTATTTGTGCTTGCGGTGGTAGCTCTGGCTTCATGCCGTGATGACGATAAGGTGAAAGTTGATTTAGACCGTTTTGAGAAAGGAGCATTGCCACACTTTACGGCCGATGTGACCAATTTTGACGGGTTTATAGATATACTGAATATTGCCGGTACAGAAGTGAATTTTACACTTGATCTGGCTGATACGTCTAGCACCTCAGGCCGTGACAACCCAAACCTGGAGTTTAGCGATGTTGAATCAGTTGATATTTTGCTAACCTTCATCAATACTTCTGAAGGTACGCAAACCACCGTAGTTTATGGTAGTACCACTACCTGGCCTATTACTGTAACTGCTACCGCTCAGGAACTGATAGGGGCTTTTGATGCAAGTGTTGTAACGATTGATTCGTTAGACCCCGGCGATATTTTTGCCTTCAATGCTGATTTATTTATGGCTGATGGCCGTAAGCTAGCCGCTTTTATTGAGGTGAACGGACAAATACAGCCAGGTTACAGCCCCAGTGTATTGACCAACCAGAACAGGGTGTTTTTAAATTACCCTGTAAACTGTTCGTCGTTTTTGGCGGGGGCTTATCGCCTTGATGCCATAAGTGGTTCAGGCGGGTTGGCTACACAAAATGTAAATATTGTAGAGTTGAGCCCAGGCTACTACCAGATTGATGACGCTACCATGGATATTTTTGGCAACTTTCCGATACGTTACAACTTTAACGACGTGTGTAATACGATTATCATGGACCCTGGCTCGGTTGATTTTGGTACTCAGGTAGCCATGAGTGATGCCGGAGGCTCATCAGTTGACGCGGCTACTGGCGTGATCAGGTTTAACCTACAGTACGATGCTGTAAGTTGTTGCGGTTTGGCTGGCCTTACTATTGAGTTTACAGCCACCCCTTTATAAAGAGAAAATGTATTGAATGTGTATAGAATATAGCAGCAAGGAAAAGAGCCCTGCCTTTTGGTAGGGCTTTTTTGGTGATGGGGTAAGCATTTAGTTGGGGCAGTTCATTGATGTATCACTGCCGCGATAAAAGAGGGGGCTACAGAGGGGTATCTGGCAGTTATACCCTGGAGGGATTGATATAATTAGTAGGATATAAATGTAAGATCTGCTGGAGGCATCAGTCTTTTGTCCGGGACAGCGGCGCGCAACGCCAGTGGCGTTTGATCGCAATGCCACTGGCGTTATGTATGCGCCTGCTGCCAAGCAGTGCTTCTGCCCCGGGCTAACGCGCCTCTTGCTCCGCTCTCCCAACACTGACC
>CAZXTW010000111.1:0-12060 GCA_964643525.1 uncultured Roseivirgaceae bacterium | reverse complement strand
AGCTTTAGCAGGTTAATATAGAATGAATTGTGCATAATAGCGCCATACCTTTTGCCTGATGCGGCAGAAATATTGAAGGTTACCTGCTGGTTGAATGTAATAAGCACCTGGCTTTCGGGGAGGCGCGAGCCTTTTCTGCCGGAGAGAACCGCGCAACGCCACTGGCGTTTTGTTTGGCGCTGCTGCGGGGCGCAGTTTTTACCCTAAGGCGCGGTACAGAAATTAACAGGTGTTATAGCTGGTTGCTGGCCGGCATGGTACTGCCCCTGACCAAGGAATAATTCAGGTGAGGTAAAAAAATAAGCCGCTCAATTAGAGCGGCTCATGGGTAAAAGTGCATGAACACTATTTTATAACCGGCCTGATTTATTTGTCTAAAAGGTGGCCGGCACCCTACACCTGCATATATTTTTTAATGACTTGCATTTTGCTTTCTTGTGGCTTGCTGTTGCAGCGTAAACTACTCAGTATATTTACTACAACTGAATAGCTTACAAAATTGTACTATTACAGGTATATACAATAGGTGCCTATGAGTTGACACCCTACAATGCAAGAATAACCAATACTTTCAACTTTTTTGCCTGTCTGTTAAGTATTTTCATGGCCATAGTTGTACTATACATGTGCCTGGTAAGATAATTACTTTAAATAATAGATGTGATATTTTATACTTAGAACAGTTTTAAAGGCAAAGGCTGGTGTAAAAACATTATTTGAGTTACTTGCAGCAAATACTTATGCCAAAATACGTATTTCCATTAGTTACTGTTGTTATGTAGAATTTATTGCACTATATCATGTTTATGCTAAAGCCAGTATGCAGTGTAGTATCTGTAGGGTGTTTAATGCCTGCATACTTTATTAATGAAATTTTTGACTCAGACAGTTACCACCTGGGTGTAACCAGTATGTATTGAAGCCCTGAAAACCAAATTG
The DNA here is from genome assembly GCA_964643525.1 of uncultured Roseivirgaceae bacterium. Taxonomy (GTDB): domain Bacteria; phylum Bacteroidota; class Bacteroidia; order Cytophagales; family Cyclobacteriaceae; genus CAZXTW01. The sequence goes on along the minus strand of CAZXTW010000111.1, from coordinate 11,121 downwards.
TTGCAAACCCATTAAGTAGTTGTAGCACTTAAGTCATATAAATTAATAGCTTTGTTGTTAGAATAAACTCTCGGTTGTATGCTGAAATTACTGGAAGCCGTTTCTATCTCTTTTCTGGTCACTTTTTTGCTGGTGCCTGTGATTATATACATTTTCAGGAAGAAGCAAATATTTGATGAGCCAGACAGGCGGAAGATTCACAAGCGGGTAACACCCAGCCTGGGGGGCATCGGTATTTTTTTAGGCTTCGGTGTGGCATGCGCCTTTTTGATCCCGTTTAACCTGCTGGTTAACATTAAGTTTTTGCTGGGTGGGCTGACTATTATATTTATTACCGGTGTGCGTGACGACCTGGTACCACTGCGCCCCCTGTACAAATTGGCCGGACAGGTTATTGCTGCTACTATGGTGCTGTTTTTAAATAAAGTGCAGCTTAATTCTTTTTATGGCCTGTTTGGCCTGGGCGAGATGCACCCGGCAATTGCCTGTGTAATTACCATTTTTACCATTATAGTCATCACCAATTCATTTAACCTGATAGATGGCATTGACGGCCTGGCGGGTACCATTGCCACCATAGCCCTGCTGTTTTTTGGCGGGTGGTTTTACCTTACAGGTGATTTAACCTATGCCTTATTCTCGTTTTGCCTTTTAGGGGGTACTTTGGCTTTTTTAACCTTCAATTGGGAGCCCTCAAAAATATTTATGGGCGATACCGGCTCGCTGGTGCTGGGCTTTGCCCTGGCGGCTTTGTCAATACACTTTATTGACAGCAACTTTATGCTGTCAGAAACCAGCCCCTACAAGTTTAACGGTTCTATTGGTACGGCGGTGTGTGTCATGATTATCCCTTTGTTTGATACGCTAAGGGTGTTTATTATCAGAATTTCGCAAGGGCGTTCTCCCTTTTCGCCAGATAAGCTGCACATTCATCATTTATTGATGCGCCTGCTGGCTATTGGCCATGCCGGGGCGGCATGTATCATGGCCCTGACCAACCTGGGGTTCATAGGTTTAGCCCTGTTGGCTAAACCTATGAAAGATAACCTGCTGGTACCCCTGGCAGTGGGCGTTGCCCTAATACTAAGCCTTTTGTTAGACCTGTTGATCAATAAGAAGTTTCCTAGAAAAGTGGTGACTTCAAAGCTAAAGCGGCAACACACCCCATAAGCCAACTTACTTGCCTAACACCAAAAAGCTGCCGTTTAGCAAAACCTCTTTATTGTATTGAAAGGGCTCATTGCCTGTATTGGCAAATACCTGGCCGCCTGCAGCCGTTACAATGGCCTGGCCGGCGGCAGTATCCCACTCCATAGTAGGGCCGTGGCGGTAGTAAATATCGGCTTTCCCTTCAGCCACCATGCAAAACTTCAATGAGCTGCCTACTGAAATGCTATCAGTAACGCCGTGTTGCTCTAAAAGGGCTGCTTCAGCCTCGTTGGCGTGTGAGCGGCTGCGCACGGCAATTAAATTTTCAGTTTTACGGTTAACCTGTAAAGCAGTGGTTTGGCCACCTTCTGTTTTACTGGCCTGTTGTTGGGTGGCGTTGCCCACATACATCACATCTTTAACAGGCACATAAATTATACCTAGTACAGGTGTGTGGTTGTGTACCAGGGCAATGTTCACGGTAAACTCGCCGTTGCGTTTAATAAACTCCTTGGTGCCGTCCAGCGGGTCAACCAGCCAAAACCACTCCCAGTCCTTACGGGTGTCGTAGGCAATGTCTTTTCCTTCTTCAGAAATAATAGGTATTTGGGGGGTAAGCTTGGCCAGGGCATCAACAATCACCTCGTGCGAAGCCTTATCAGCAAGGGTTAGCGGCGAGTCGTCTGCCTTAAAATCTACCACTTGTGAAAAATTGCTGTCATGATAAATCGCTAAAATGGCCTTGCCGGCATCATGGGCTATGGCAGTGAGTTGCGCCAGAGGTATTTGTTCAATCATGTGTATAAGAGATAATTTTGGGGCAAAACTACATAAATATGCATAGAGTTGATATAATCAGGTTGGTTATACTATTTTTGCACAAAATTTTTGGAAGGTAAGTGAATAACATATATCCCATATTTGATCAGGTCATTAGCAAAGACCAGAAAGAACAGTTGTTAAAGCAGCATGCTGTGGTTATTTGGATGGTAGGCCTCTCTGGCTCGGGCAAAAGCACACTGGCCAGAACGGTAGAGCACAACCTGCACCAGCTGGGGTACCATACCCACCTGCTTGATGGTGATAACCTGCGTGTTGGAGTTAATAACAACCTGGGCTTTAGCGCTGAAGACCGCACTGAAAACATTCGTCGTGCTGCTGAGGTGGCCAAGCTATTTTACCAGGCCGGTACAGTAACCATTTGCTCATTGATTAGCCCTACGAAGGAAATCAGGCAAATGGCGTCTGATATTTTGGGGGAAGCTTATTTTGAAGTATACGTAAACTGCCCGTTAGAAGTATGCGAGCAGCGCGACGTGAAAGGACTGTATGCCAAGGCCCGCCGCGGTGAGATTAAAGATTTTACGGGCATCAGTTCGCCTTTTGACGCACCCGAGAACCCTCATCTTGAGGTGCGCACTGACTTAAACAGTTTAGAAAGCTGCCAGGCCACTTTGATGGCCTCCATTTTACAGAAAATCAAATTTCAAGACTAAGAGAAGGGAATGTCTTATGCATAAGTATCACCTTAACCACCTCCAGCAACTGGAGAGCGAAGCAATTTTTGTAATGCGCGAAGTTGCCTCACAGTTCGAGAAACCCGTGTTGCTTTTTTCGGGTGGTAAAGACTCTATCGTAATGGTTCGGTTGGCGCAAAAAGCGTTCTGGCCAGCCAAAATACCTTTTCCGCTTTGTCATATAGATACCGGTCATAATTTTGATGAGACGATTGAGTTTCGTGATAAACTGGTTGATGAGTTGGGCGTAAGGCTAATTGTTGGCTCTGTGCAGGAGTCGATCGATAGCGGCCGCGCGGTAGAAGAGAAAGGCCCCAACCCCATGCGTAACGGCCTGCAAACCATTACACTGCTTGATACCATTGAGGCGCATAAGTTTGATGCCGCTTTTGGTGGTGCCCGCCGCGACGAGGAAAAAGCCCGTGCCAAAGAGCGCTTCTTCTCGCATCGTGACGATTTTGGCCAGTGGGATCCCAAAAACCAACGCCCTGAGTTGTGGAACATCTTTAATGGAAACAAGCACCCTGGTGAGCATTTTAGGGTTTTCCCTTTAAGTAACTGGACGGAGATGGATGTGTGGCAGTACATTTTACAGGAAAACCTTGAAATACCCAGTATTTACTTCTCGCATCAGCGCGATATTGTGAGCCGCGACGGCATGCTGCTGGCCAATAGTAAGTTTATTACGGTAATGGATGGCGAAACTGTTGAGCAGAAGCAGGTGCGCTTCCGTACTGTTGGTGATATGACCTGTACAGGCGCCGTTGAGTCGCCCGCTAATACCCTTGAAGACATTATCCAAGAGGTGGCCGCCGCTCGTGTAACTGAGCGTGGTGGCCGGGCTGACGACAAGCGCTCAGAGGCAGCCATGGAAGACCGGAAGAAGAAAGGATACTTCTAACCGCTGGCCCTGCTGCCCAAACTACCTTTTTTCACCAACAATTAAGCAATTACACTGATGGAGAATATATCAACAAAAGACTATTTGGAAATGGACCTGCTGCGCTTTACCACTGCCGGTAGCGTAGACGATGGCAAGAGCACGCTGATAGGCAGGCTCATGTACGACACCAAGACCATTTTCGAAGACCAGATAGAGGCCATTGAAAGTGCCAGTGAGCAACGCGGTGATGGTTATGTAAACCTGGCCCTGCTTACAGACGGTTTGCGCGCTGAGCGTGAGCAAGGCATTACCATTGATGTGGCCTACCGCTATTTTGCTACGCCCAAGCGTAAGTTTATTATTGCTGATACGCCCGGCCACATACAGTATACACGAAACATGGTTACTGGCGCAAGTACTGCCAACCTGGCCATTGTTTTGGTTGATGCCCGCAAAGGGGTGGTTGAGCAAACCTGCCGCCACGCTTTTATAGCCTCATTATTACAGATTAAGCACCTGGTACTGTGTGTAAACAAGATGGACCTGGTTGATTTTAAGGAAGAGGCCTTTAATCAAATTAAGGATGCATTTGATGATTTTAGTTCTAAGCTAAGCATACCTGATATCCACTATATTCCTATCAGTGCCTTAATGGGCGATAACGTGGTGGATAAATCAACCAAAATGGACTGGTACAACGGCCCTACGTTGTTGTATACGTTAGAGAATGTGCACATTAGTAGTGATGCCGATTATGTTGACTGCCGCTTTCCGGTGCAGCGTGTTATCAGGCCTCAAAGCAATGAGTACCATGACTTCAGGGGTTATGCTGGCCGTGTAGAAGGCGGCGTGTTTAAGCCTGGCGATGAGGTGATGGCCCTGCCATCGGGCTTTACTACCAAGGTGAAGGAGATTGCCGATATTAAAGGCCCCATTGCAGAGGCTTTTCCGCCCATGAGTGTGGTCATGACGCTGGAAGATGAGCTGGACATTAGCCGTGGCGATATGATTGTGCGCCCCAATAACCAGCCAAATGTAAGCCAGGATATTGAGGTAATGGTGTGCTGGCTTAACAATAAAAAGCTGCAACCTAATGGCAAATATACCCTGAAGCATACTTCAAAAGACTTGCGTTGTATTGTAAAAGATGTGCGTTATAAGGTAAACATCAACACCCTGCACCGCATTGAAGATGATAAGGAGATAGGCCTGAATGACATTGGCCGTATTTTATTGCGTACTACCGAGCCACTGTTTTTTGACAGTTACAGCAAAAACAGGGCTACTGGTAGCTTAATACTGGTAGATGAGTCTACAAATGAGACTGTAGCTGCCGGTATGATCATCTAACAAAATACCCTGAATATGTTGCAAGAGCAGGTCAATGCCTACAAAGAAGAAATAGCACAGGCCACCGCTGCTGATCATGAGGCACTGGAGGCCTACAAGCAGCGGTTTATTGGCCGTAAAAGTGTCATAGCAGCGTTGTTTGGCCAGTTGCGCAATGCAGCCCCTGACGAGCGCAAGGCACTGGGCCAAACCTTAAACCAGCTAAAAGAGGTAGCGCAGGACAGGTTTCAGGAATTAATTACTGAATTAGAGCAAAGCGCTGCCACCACCAGCAACACAAGCATTGACCTGACTTTGCCCCCCCGGCCCAACCGGCAGGGCAGCATACACCCCATTTCGGCGGTTAGGGCACGCATTATTGAGATATTCTCAAGAATAGGCTTTAACGTGTCTGAAGGGCCGGAGATTGAAGACGACTGGCACAATTTTACAGCGCTGAACTTTCCGCCCAACCACCCGGCACGCGAAATGCAGGATACCTTCTTTATTGAAAAAAATCCTGATATTGCCCTGCGTACCCATACCTCGTCAGTGCAGGTGCGTGTAATGGAAAACCAACAGCCCCCCATCCGTACCCTCTCACCAGGGCGGGTATTCAGGAACGAGGCCATATCTGCCAGGGCTCACTGCATATTTCACCAGGTAGAGGGCTTGTATGTTGATGAAAATGTAAGCTTTAAAGATCTGAAACAAACGCTTTACCATTTTGCCAAAGAAATGTTTGGCAAAAACACCAAAGTGCGTTTCAGGCCTTCGTACTTTCCGTTTACTGAGCCTAGTGCCGAGATGGACATCAGCTGCCTGATTTGTAAAGGCAAAGGCTGTAATGTGTGTAAGCATACTGGCTGGGTAGAGATTTTGGGCTCTGGCATGGTTGACCCCAATGTGCTGAGCAATGCCAATATTGACCCGGTGAAGTATACCGGCTTTGCCTTTGGTATGGGTATTGAGCGCATTACCATGCTTAAGTATGGCATTAGCGACCTGAGGTTGTTTACCGAAAATGACGTTCGGTTTTTGAAGCAATTTTCAGGTTTAGAGTAATGCAGCTGCAACAAATAGAAACCATAGGTATTGTTGGTGCAGGCACCATGGGCATTGGCATAGCCCAGCTCTCGGCCATGGCTGGCTACAACACCATTTTGTTTGATGTAAACACCCAGGCGTTAGATAAGGTACTGCCTACGGTTACCGCCAACCTTGATAAGGGCATTGCCCGGGGCAAGGTAACCGAGCAGCAAAAGGCCAGTGCCCTGAGCCTGATTACGTGTACTGACCAGCTGCAGGCCGTGCAGGGCCAGTTTATTATTGAGGCAGTTGTAGAACGCCTGGAGGTAAAGCATAAGGTTTTTGCTGAGCTGGAAGCTATTAATGAGGCTACTGCCGTGCTGGCCACCAATACCTCTTCAATTCCCATTACGCAAATTGCCCGCCCGCTAAAGCACCCTGAACGCTTTGTGGGCATGCACTTTTTTAACCCAGCCCATATTATGAAGCTGGTAGAAGTGATTTCAGGGGCTGCCACTGCCCCTGAAGTGGTTGAGCTGACTACTAACCTGGCAAAAAAAATGGGTAAAGTGGCAGTAGTAGCGGCAGATTCGCCCGGTTTTATCGTTAATAGGGTGGCCAGGCACTACTACGTAGAGGCCCTGAAAATGCTTGAAGAAGGTGTGGCTGATGTGGCTACCATTGACCAGCTGATGGAAAACGCTGGTTTTAAGATGGGCCCTTTCAGGTTAATGGATTTGATTGGTGTTGATACCAATTTTTCTGTAACCCAGTCAATGTTCAATGCCTTTCATCAAGACGCTAAGTTCAGGCCCAGCCGCATACAACAGCAAAAGGTAGATGCAGGCCACCATGGCAGAAAATCAGGTAAAGGATTTTACACTTATGAGTAAACGTATCATTGCATTAGCAGCTACACTGGTATTTTTGGCTGGCTGCACTACTGAAACACAAATAGCCAATATACCAGACGTACTGGTTAATATTGACCTGAACCTGAATAATATTGAGGCACAGCCCCTACAGCTTGATGGCGGCTTTGTTTTATTAGAAGGTGGTGTGCGGGGTATTATTGTTTACCGCGTGGCAGAGGGACAGTATGTGGCTTTTGAGCGTAACTGCACCTATGAGCCTACCAGGGCTTGTGCTACAGTTGAAGTGGACGACTCTGGCTTTTTTATGGTTTGCCCCTGTAATGGTTCAACCTATTCTTTTCCTGACGGCCTGCCTACAGGCGGGCCCGCCACCATAAGGTTAAAGCAGTACCAAACGTTTATTGATGGCAACTTTTTGCTAATCAGAAATAACTTTTAGCCTGCGGTAATTACCGCAGGCAGGCGTTGAGCTTACTTAGTGTGTTTAAAGCATTTCTTTTACCACATCATCAATACTAATGCCTTCGGCTTCGGCCTTAAAGTTGCGTACTATACGGTGGCTTAAAATGGGCTTGGCTACGGCCTGTATGTCTTCAATATCTGGCGAGTACTTGCCGTTGAGCAGGGCATTGCATTTGGCACCCAGTATCAGGTATTGAGAGGCCCTTGGCCCTGCACCCCATTCAATGTACTGTTTGGTAAACTCAGGCGCCCTGTCAGAGCCTGGGCGCGTCTTGTGTACTACCCCAACAGCATATTCAATGACATTATCAGCAATGGGCACACGGCGCACCAACTGCTGGTACTGCACAATTTCTTCACTGGTTAAAATGTGCTTCAGGTCATGTACCTTGCTGCCTGTGGTTGATTTTACAATCTCTATCTCAGCGTCATAGCTGGGGTAGTCAAGGTAAATATTAAACATAAAGCGGTCAAGCTGCGCTTCGGGCAGGGGGTAGGTACCTTCCTGCTCTATAGGGTTTTGGGTGGCCAGTACAAAAAATGGCTTAGGCAGGGTGTACTTCTCGCCAGCAATGGTCACATTGTACTCTTGCATAGACTCAAGCAGGGCGGCCTGAGTTTTAGGGGGCGTACGGTTAATTTCATCTGCCAGAATAATATTGGCAAAGATGGGGCCTTTAATAAACTTAAAGTTACGCTCTTTATCCAGGGTTTCAGCCCCCAGTATATCAGAGGGCATCAGGTCGGGCGTAAACTGAATTCTGTTAAAGTTCAGGTCAAGCACTGATGAGATGGTTTGCACCAACAAAGTTTTGGCCAGGCCCGGCACCCCAATAAGTAAGGCATGGCCCTCACAAAAAATAGAGGTGAGCATTAACCGCACCACCTCTTCCTGGCCAATAATTACTTTAGATATTTCAGCTACTAGTTCTTTATAAGTGGTGGCCAAGCTATCGGCTGCCTCTACATCAGAGTTGAATGATTTCATGAATGTTTTGTTATTGCCTTTGGTGGGCTAATTTAAGATTTTGCAATAAGATAACTCGTCATCTATTTCAATAAACACATCACCTTGAGCATCTGAAAACCATTTGCTCAGTGCAATATTACGCTTATTGGTTAAAGCGGCGGCCTGAATTTTCTGATAATCCTGACTTAAATTGGCCTGATGCGCTTTTTTAAACGAGCGGAAGTAAATAATACGGGCTGCTTCTTTACCATCGTCAGAGCGGAAAGAAATGGGTTTGGTAATCTGCCCGATATCCATCGTATCAATAGTAAAAAATATCACAGGGTCCAGTTCATCAATAGCTACATATGACGAGCCCAGGCTATTTAAGAAAAAGCCCCCACTGCCAGAGGTTTGCTGGTCGTCACTGTGTTCAGAGGCTGCCTTTTCAAACGATACACTATCAGCCGCGATCACAGTTTTCAGGCTGTCCAGATAGCCCTCGGCATCTTTCAGGTCGTCTGCTGAAGGGGTGGTGGTTAACAAAATATGCCTTGAATTGTATTCGTTACCCCGCCTGTCAATTAACTGTATCAGGTGAAAGCCATATTCTGTTTCAACGGGTTCAGATATTTCAAGGGGTTTCATTTTAAACACCGCGGCTTCATATTCGGGTACAAAAGCTCCACGGCGTTGGTAGCCATAATTACCCCCTCTGGCTGCACTGCCAGGGTCTTGTGAATACTTTTTGGCGGCGGCCTCAAAGTCGGCCTCACTGTTTATGGTTTGCCGTATCCTGAGTAGCTCTGCCTTGACCTTATCTTTTTGTGATTTACTAACCGTAGGGTTTTTTACAATTTGCGCCACTTCAACCTCCTTCGAGAAAAACGGCAAACTATCTGAAGGTATGCCCTTAAAAAACTTCTTCACTTCGGCAGGTGTAATGTCTATGCCTTCAGTAATGGTGCTTTGCATGCGCTGTACAATCAACTGCTCTTTTACATCGGTGCGCAGGTCGTCTTTAAACTCCTGAATAGTTTTATTGTAATACCGCTCAATATCAGCTTCGGTACCACCAATTTGTGCTAATAAAATTGAAAATCGGCGTTCAAGGTTAGACTCCACCTCGTCGTCGCCCACCTCAACAGAATCTATCTCTGCCTTGGCCACTAAAAGCTTATTAATTACCAGCGACTCAAAAATGCGGCATTTGGCATCGCCACTGCTAAACTGGCCCCTTGAGAGGTACTCTAAATAGGCGCGTTCTACCTCAGACTTCAGGATAATGTAATTGTCAACCTTAGCAATAATCTTATCAACCACTACCCCACGTTCGTCAGAGGCCAAATTACGCCCCAACAGTTGTGCAGAAGCAACCTGGCTTACACCGCACAACACCAACACCACAATGATGTTAAGGATTAAATATTTCAAATTCGTTTTCATTTTTTGCTCTGTTGTACACATCTTCTTCCAGTTGGTTGGCCAGGGCTATTTTACGCTTGTTAATAATAATATTTTCAATGTCGTCCCTAACAAACTCCAACGGCGATATTTCATCTGATATTTTATATTCAAGTATTTTCAGAAAGTAATAGTAAGCGTCGTCAGTTGTTTCGTTGTATTTATTGTTGCGTAAAAACTGTATTTTATTTGGTATAGCCGCAAAGGGCGTGTTTTGTACTACATCTTCAAAATTAACCCAGGCAGAGTCTTCTAACGAATAATTTACAGCAAACTGATAGCAGTAGCTGCGCAACTCGTCAAGGCTGCTCTCGTCATTGCGGCGTATCCACCTTCTAAAACGCTTTAAACGAGGGGCATCTTTATCCAGCTTTACAAATATGCCTTTGATAATGTTCTGCTTCAACTCAAAATCATCTTGGTGTGAAGCATAGTAGGCCGCTATTTCCTCTTCAGTTACGGCTTTATTTAAGTTGTTGTTAATGTAATACTTCTCGTATTCATACACCATTAGGGCATACCTGTAATCAAGCATTTTGCGCTCTATATCAGCCTCGTTAAAGGCTATTTGTTGTGCGGCCTCATCAATAAGCAGTTGCTTTCTTACCCAGGTCTTCACGTACAGTTCTACCCTGTTAATGCTATCTGCCTGTGACATGTTGCCTGAGGCAATGCCCGTCAGGTCTTCTTTATACAAAAACTTGTCTTTAACACGCGCTATGGCCACTCTGTTTACTTCTGGCTCGGCCTTAGGCTCTTTCATTTTAAACAAGTCGCACCCGCTCAACAACAGGCAGGCCAGTACGCAGTTAATTGCCGTTATTAGTCGTGAGCGTTGTAATAATATCCTGTAGTGCTTTGTCATAAACCTTAACTGTATACTTTTCTTTCAGGGCTTCTACCCATTGCGCCTCCAGGTAATTTTGGTAGTCTGATATAACCAGCCCTTTAATTTCATCCATATTTTTTTCTGAGGCAGGCACTATTTCACGAATGGTTACATGCACCTGCCGGTTATCAGCACTAAGGCTGTACTTACCCGCTGCCCAGGTAACCTGCTTCAAAAAGCTATTGGCATCGGCCTCAAACAGGCCATCCATAATCTGCACATTTAACGGGGCCTCCTGGTTAAACTGTGCTTCTAACAGTTTGGGGTCATTGCTTACCAGCCTGAGGTAAATATTTTGGTTGGTGGTATCACTGTTAACCAGCTTTACACGGGCAGGGGGTAGCTTGGTTTGGCCATAATCTACCAAAGTGCCTAAATGGGTGCTGGCTGCTTTTAACCGGTTATTGCCTATAAAGTGCAACTCAAAATAGCGGTTGCTTTCAGCCTGGGCTATGTAGTTGTCAATAATTTTGGTGTTTTCACGCGTCAGGGTTTCACCTTCGGGCACCAGTTTTAGCTGTAGCAGCGTGTTGGGCACCGGCTGCGAATAGTCGTTAGTTTCAAGTGCTTTGGCA
>CAZXTW010000110.1:0-12078 GCA_964643525.1 uncultured Roseivirgaceae bacterium | reverse complement strand
AGCAATCGCCTCGCCGTGCAGCAGCCGCTTGCCGGGCCTGTTCAAATATAAGCTTTCTACCGCATGGCCCAGCGTGTGGCCGTAATTCAAGATTTTCCGCAACCCCTTCTCTGTGGGGTCGGCCTCTACCACCTGCTGCTTAATGGCTACAGAGTCTGGTATAATTGCTGCCCAGTTTTGTGCATCAAATGGCCGTTGCGTTACCTTATGCCAGTAGGCAGCGTCAGCAATAAGGCCATGCTTCAATACCTCAGCAAAGCCCGAGCGCAGCTCGCGGTTACTTAGCGTATTTAAAAACTGCGCGCTAATCAGTACAAGGTCGGGTATTCTAAACAGGCCAATATGGTTTTTCAGTGCACCAAAATCTATGCCCAGCTTGCCGCCCACACTGGCATCTACCTGGGCCAGCAGCGTAGTAGGCACATTCACAAAACTAAAGCCGCGCTTATACGTGGCGGCACAAAAGCCACCCATATCGCCAATCACACCACCACCTAAATTAATCAGCAGCCCCTTTCTGTCAAACCCGGCGTCTGTCAACTGTTGCCATATTACCTGGCAGGTATCAAGTGTTTTATTAGCCTCACCGCTCACAATCTCTACCACCAGGTGTTGGGGCAGGTGGGCCTTAACCAATGGGTAGCAATGCTGTAACGTATTTTCATCTACCAGCACAGCCAGCTGGCTAAAGTGCTGGTCGGCCAGGTAATCGGCCAGTGCTTGCCCGGGGGCATCAGCAATCACAATATTATTGGGCAGCATTTGCTTTTTCAGTGGCTTTATGGTTATTCATCACTTCAGTCTGTTGCTTAATAGAGGCAATATGCACCAGCTTAAACAACTCCTTTATAAAATCGCCATCAATGCCCAGTTGTGCAGCCCACGCTGGCCTTGACTTAAATACCTCATTCCAGCGTTCTAACTGAAAAATCGTAACATTATTCCTTTGCTTATACTCACCCACCTGCTGTACCAGCTCCATGCGTTTGTGCAGTACCTCAAGCAGTTCATGGTCGCACTGGTCAATGCTGTGGCGCAGCTCATCTAAATTGTGCTGAAACACACTATCGGCTACTTCAGGCTGCCTTACCTTTAGCATGTGGCGTATCTCTTGCAGCCTTTCTGGTGTTACCTGCTGCTTGGCATCGCTCCACGCTTCATCTGGCCGGTAATGGGTTTCTACCATCAGGCCGTCATAATTCAGGTCAAGCGCCTGCTGGCACAGGGGCTCTATCAAATCGCGCGTGCCGGCAATATGGCTGGGGTCGCAAATCATGGGCAGGGCTGGCAGGCGCCGTTTCATTTCAATGGGTATATGCCAGCTGGGTACGTTGCGGTACTTACTTTTTTGAAAGCTGCTAAACCCCCGGTGTATGGCACCCAGCTTGGTGGTGCCGGCATGGTGCAGCCGCTCAATAGCGCCCAGCCACAGGGCCATATCAGGGTTTACCGGGTTTTTAACCAGTACTGGTATATCTACCCCCTTCAGGCTATCGGCTATGGCCTGTACGGTAAATGGGTTTACCGTGCTGCGGGCGCCTATCCACAACATATCAATACCATGCTTCAGGGCCAGCTCTACATGCTCGGGGGTGGCTACCTCAATGGCAAACTGCACGGGCAGCTCCTGCTTCAGGTCGGTAATCCATTGCAGGGCGTCCTGGCCAATGCCTTCAAAATTATTGGGGCGGGTGCGGGGCTTCCATACGCCAGCGCGCATCCAATTTATGCCCTGTGCATGCAGCGCCTTGCAGGTAGTATACAGCTGCTCTGGCGTTTCGGCACTGCAGGGCCCGGCAATCAATAGGGGGGTGTGGGCGTCGGTCAGGCCAGCCCAGTCCTGTAGGGGGTCAATCTCCATTGGTTATCTACTTTTCGGTACTACTGCGCAAAACTTGTTAGGTACAATGTTGGTTTTTATCCTAATATTGCAAATTCTTTGATTCTTGTAGCAGCCAATGAACAACAGTAACCCCACAAACACCTATTCAGATACCTCAGTGGCCTTTTCATCGCGCACTAATGCCGAGCTGAAAAAGGCCCACCTGCTGTTTTCGCTCATGAACTACCAGAAGCTAACAAAGGTAGGCACTAATTTCATTAAATTGGCCTTTGGCCTGCGGTTGCCCCTGAAAGGCCTGGTAAAAAAAACACTGTTCAGGCAGTTTTGTGGTGGTGAAGATATTGCCGAGTGCACCACCACCATTAACAAGCTGGCGCAGTTCAATATCGGTACCATACTGGATTACAGCGTTGAAGGCGAAAAGACTGAAAAAGGCTTTGAAAGCACTAAAAATGAAATAATCCGCACCATTGAAGCAGCCCATCAAAACAGCCACATACCTTTTAGTGTGTTTAAGGTTACTGGTGTGGCCAGCTTTGATACCCTGCAGGCTGTGCAGCAAGGCAAGCAACCGGCAGGTTTTGAGCAGGCGCGCCAGCGGGTAGATCAAATTTGTGCCCGGGCCCACCAGCACAACGTACGCTTACTGGTTGATGCTGAAGAATCGTGGATACAGGGCACCATTGACCAGCTGGTTTATGAAATGATGGCCAAATACAACCGCCAGCGGCCCATTATATACAATACCTTTCAAATGTACCGCAATGACATGCTGGCCAACCTCAAGCAGGCCAGTGCCCAGGCCCGGCAACAGGGCTATTACCTGGGCGCTAAAATTGTACGCGGGGCTTACCTCGAAAAAGAGCGCCAGCGCGCTAAAGAGCTGAATTATAAAGACCCTACCCAGCCCGATAAGCTGGCCACCGACCGTGATTTTAACGAGGCCATTAAGTTTTGTGTAGCCAACAAAGCCCATATGGCCCTGTGCTGTGGCTCACACAATGAATACAGCAACCAATTGCTAACACAGCTTATGCAACAGCAGGGTATTGACAAACAAAACCCTGACTTTTATTTTTCGCAGTTGTATGGCATGAGCGATAATATCTCGTTTTCATTGGCCAAACAGGGCTACAACGTAGTGAAATACGTGCCTTATGGCCCTGTAAAAGCCGTGTTGCCCTACCTGTTCAGGCGTGCAGAAGAAAACACCTCTATTGCCGGGCAAAGCAGCCGTGAGTTGAATATGATTAAAAATGAGATTAAAAGAAGAAAGGCCACAGCCAAAAACGGCGCCTAATAACATTAAAACTTACGTCTATTCTACTATAATGCTATTTATTGTTGGCCTTGCCTACACTTTAACGTACCTTCGTAAATTACACTGTCCTAATGTTTTGGTCCGTGGGGGTAACTGCAATAAAAAAAATGCAAAAGCTATGGTGTAGCACATTACTATGTGTTGCCTGTTTAGCTATGTTACCTGCCCAGGGGCAGCAACCCACGCTTAGCTTTGAAAAGGTACGCACCAGTGATGGCTTTTTCAGTAAAATGGTGCGCATCCTGGCGCAAGATAAGCAGGGCTTTTTATGGCTGCTTACCGCAGAAGGCCTTTTTAAGTACGATGGGTACAACTTTCAATACATTAGCCAGTTTCCTGGCCAGTCATTCAAACCGGGCGATGTACTTAAGTCAATGTATATTGACAGTAACGGCCATATTTGGCTAGGCACCCTTAACAACGGCCTTACGCACTACAACCCTGAAACGGGCCAGTCAAAACTATACTCTAATCAAGAGGGCCAGGCCAATTCATTACTTGATAACGCAGTTTATAACATTACTGAAGGCAGGCAGGGGCACATCTGGCTATGTAATGCTACTGGCTTGAGCAGGCTCAACCCCAATACAGGCCTGATTAACCAATACCCCTTTACCAACTACGCTTTTGGCCAGCATACCGGCCACAACAACCGTGGGTTCCGTGCTGATGGTAAAGGGGGGGTATGGCTGGGCTCGCGTGAGGCTGGCCTGTTTCATTTTGACCCCCGCCAGGGCCTGGTACAACAGTTCAGGCACAAACCTGCCGACCCTTACTCGCTCAGTACTGACAATGTGCTGGGTATGTTCATTGATAGTAAAAGCAACCTTTGGGTATATACCTTTGGTGGTGGGCTCAACAAATTCAATGCAACTACTCGCCGGTTTACCCATTACAAGCACAACCCGGCTACCCCTGGTACAATTAGCAGCAACCGCATTATTTCTGTGGCTGAAGGCCCTGAGGGCCACATCTGGGTAGGTACTTTTGGTGGTGGGCTAAACCGCCTTAACCCCAACACCGGGCAGGCAGAAGTATTTAAACACGACCCTTCAAACAGCTCCAGCCTGCCGCATAATTTTGTCAATGGCATGTACTTTGATAAAAACGGCAATCTGTGGGCAGGGGTAGGCAGCATGTTAACAAAATGTAACCTCACCTCTGCCAGGGTAGAGCACATCAGGCACAACCCCCTCAACCCGCAGTCGCTTAGCAGCAGTATTGTCAATGCCATTTATGAAGACAGTCAGAAAAACCTCTGGGTAGGCACCTACACCGCCGGCCTAAACCTGCGCAAAGCCGGGGCAAGCAACTGGCAGCACTTTAAGCACCAAAGGGGCAGCAGCACCGGCCTCACAAGTAATATCATCAGCACCATAACCGAGGGGCCGGCTGGCAATATCTGGATTGGTACCATGGGGGGCGGGGTAAATATTTACAACCCCAAAACCAACCAGTTTACCCCTATTAACTCTCGCACTGCGGGGGCAGGCTTTCAGTTAATGAATAACTTTGTCTGGGATGTGCACCTTACCAGCAATGCAGCCTGGTTTGCCACCCGCGAGGGGCTTTGTAGCTACAACTTCAACACCCAGGCGCTTACCCTGGTGGCGGGTGCTTCTGGCAAAGCACAGGGTTACGTCAATGCCGAAGTGATTGAAATAAGCCCCGCCCTTGACGGTGGCCTGTGGCTGGCCACCAATGGCAGTGGCCTGCTGCATTACAACATACAAACAGAAACCTACACCCAGTACAAACACGTTAATAATGAGCCCAACAGCCTGGCAGAAGATCGGCTCAAGTGTGTTTACCAAAGCCCTGATGGTACGGTGTGGGTAGGTACTTTTGCTTCTGGCCTGTGCAAGTTTTCACCGCCTACCCAGCAGTTCAGGGTGTATAACATGCAACATGGCCTGCCGGCCAACCTGGTGTATGGCATTCTGCAAGATGCCCAGGGCAACCTCTGGCTCAGCACCTCTAACGGCCTCAGCAAATTTAACCCTTTGGTTGAGCGGTTTGAGAACTATACTGAAACCCACGGCCTGCAAGGCACTGACTTCAACACCAAGTCATACTTTCAGTCAGTAAGCGGGCGCATGTACTTTGGCGGTGGTAATGGCTTTAACAGCTTTGACCCCAGGCAACTGCCCAAAAACACCCAGCCCCCACCCATGGCATTTACCAGTTTAATGATTAACAACAAGGCAGTGCCTTTGGCCACCATTAAACAAAGCAATGCTTCTATTAGGTTGCCCTACAAGGGCAACAACACCCTGCTGTTTGAGTTTTCTGCCCTTGACCTGAGCGAGCCCAGCAAAAACAAATACGCCTACCGCATCCAGAATTTTCAAGAGCAATGGATATACCTGCGCAATAAGCGCGACGTAACACTGTCTGGCCTGCCACCGGGTAAATATGCCCTTGAGGTAAAAGCCAGCAACAACCATGATGTGTGGACTGAAAACAGCTTGAGGGTTAACGTACAAATTACCCCCAACTATTACCAGACGTGGTGGTTTAAACTGCTGGTACTGGCCGCAGTATTGGGGCTGATAGGCCTCTTTTTCAGGCTGCGCACCAGCAGCATGACCAAGCGCAACGCCCTGTTGCAGCATGAAATATCAGAACGCAAGCGCATGGCCAAAGAACGCCTGAGGCTGATAGAAGAGCTTGAAAGCAAAAACACCGAGCTTGAAGGTAAAAATGCTGAACTTGAGCGGTTTACCTACACCGTTTCACATGACTTAAAAAGCCCTCTGGTAACTATTAAAGGTTTTTTAGGCTTTATTGAAAAAGCGGTAGACAAACAGCAGTACCATAAGCTACGGGGAGACCTGGCCCATATTAGCCGGGCAGCCAATAACATGCAAAACCTGCTTGATGATTTACTTGAGCTTTCAAAAGTAGGCCACGTGGTAAAGCCCAACAAGGTGGTGTCAATGACAGAACTGGCCAACGAGGCGGTAAGGCAGGTTACCGGGCAAATACTGCAAAATGGTGTGCTGGTAGAGGTGCAGCCCGATATGCCCGAAATGTGGGTTGATAAAACCAGGGTGATTGAAGTGTACCAGAACCTGATTGACAATGCCGTGAAGTTTATGGGTGAGCAGCCCCACCCCAGAATTCAGGTAGGCTGCCGCCGCAACGACCAGCTTACCGAGTTTTTTGTGGCTGATAATGGCAAGGGCATTGAAAAAGAGTACCTCGAAAAGGTATTTGGCCTGTTTGACAGGCTTGACCAGGATATTGACGGCACTGGCGTAGGGCTTACCCTGGTTAAGCGCATTATTGATGTGCACCTGGGCCAGATCTGGGCCGAGTCTGAAGGGCTGGGCAAGGGCACCACTTTTTATTTTACCCTGGGCACGGTTAACCCCAACAATTCTGATTTACCCCGTGCATCGGCCGCGCCCACCACTGCCGCCCCCGAGCAGGCCTAAATAAATGGGCCCCTGGTGTGGCTAACCTCTACCCTTCGTGCACCAGCCCTGCGCATATTCACCAATAATCATTATTTTTGCCGCCTAATTGCAAAAAACTATGATGCTGTTAAGCGAACAGGAAATCAGGCGCCGTGAAGAGCGCCAGGAATTGATGAAGCTGGGCATAGACCCTTACCCGGCAGCTTTGTTTGAAGTAAACACCACCACGCAGGCCATTAAAGATAACTTTGATGCCCAACCAGATAATTATAAACAGGTAAGCCTGGCGGGCCGCATCATGAGTAGGCGCATCATGGGCTCAGCCTCTTTTGCAGAGTTGCAAGATGCCACCGGCAGGCTGCAGGTATACCTGCGCCGTGATGACATTTGCCCCACTGAAGATAAAACGCTGTACAACACCGTATTCAAAAAGCTGTTAGATATTGGCGATATTATTGGCGTAAAGGGCTTTGTGTTCAGAACGCAAACCGGCGAGCTGTCTGTACATGTGCAGCAGCTTACCCTGCTAACCAAAAGCCTTAAGCCACTGCCCATTGTTAAAGAAACCAAAGACGATGCCGGCAATACCGTAACGCACAACGCCCTGACCGATCAGGAATTGCGCTACCGCCAGCGTTATGTTGATTTAATTGTGAACCCCCAGGTAAAAGATACCTTTGTAAAGCGCACCCAGCTGGTAAATAGCATGCGCAGCTTTTTAAGTGAAAAGGGCTACCTTGAGGTTGAAACCCCCATACTGCAACCCCTGTACGGCGGGGCAGCAGCACGCCCCTTTAAAACACACCACAACACGCTTGACATGACGCTGTACCTGCGCATTGCCAACGAGCTGTACCTTAAAAGGCTTATTGTAGGCGGGTTTGATGGGGTGTTTGAATTCTCTAAAGACTTCCGCAACGAGGGCATGTCGCGCTTTCACAACCCAGAGTTTACCCAGGTTGAACTGTACGTGGCCTATAAAGATTATGACTGGATGATGGACCTGGTTGAGGCCATGATTGAGCGCGTAGCCATTGACCTGCACGGCACCACCAAGGTGCAGGTGGGCCAGCACGTGATTAACTTCCAGCGGCCATGGAAGCGCTTTACCATGTTTGAGGCCATTGAGCATTTTACAGGGATTGATATTTCTGAAATGGACGAGCCCACCCTGCGCAGCACCGCACAGGGCCTGGATGTGCCGGTTGATGATACCATGGGCAAGGGCAAGCTGATTGACGAAATTTTTGGCGAAAAGTGCGAGCCCAACCTCATACAGCCTACCTTCATTACTGACTACCCGGTTGAGATGTCGCCCCTGGCCAAAAAGCACCGCAGCAAAGAGGGCCTGGTAGAGCGTTTTGAGGCCATTGCCAACGGCAAGGAAATCTGCAATTCATTCTCTGAGCTGAACGACCCCATTGACCAGCGGGCCCGCTTTGAAGAGCAGCTTGAGCTGGGCAAGCGGGGCGATGACGAGGCCATGGTGCTTGATGAAGATTTTCTGCGTGCCCTTGAGTACGGCATGCCCCCCACGGCGGGCCTTGGTGTGGGCATTGACCGCCTCAGTATGATCATGACCAATGCTGATTCTATTCAGGATGTGCTCTTCTTCCCGCAAATGAAGCCAGAGGTTAAGCCCCAAATTGCCACTGTGCAAGACTATGCTGCACGCGGCGTGCGCGAAGCGCTGGTGCCCATTCTGCAAAAGCTGGGCATACATACCATTGCCCAGCTCAACGAGGCCACCGCCAGCAAGCTGTTTAATGATGTATGTGGTATGCGCAAAAAGCTAAAGCTCAAAGACGTCAAAAACCCCACCCTTGAAGAGGTTGAAGGCTGGCTAACCCAGCCCGAAGCCTAACCACTAAAACCAAAAGCCCAGGCACAAGCCTGGGCTTTTGTGTAAAACTTTAACAAAATTATAATACCCTAATAAACACCTCACTCAACTAATTACACCCTTAAAGCGCCTCCTACAATGGCAATTGAAGGGTTGAGTTATGAATAAGTCATTGGTGCCTTTTGCCAGAGTAGCGGCATTAGGGATTACGGTTTGCTAAATGGTTTGCCAACTGAGCTATTTTGTTTTTCTGCCGGTGTACAGTGCCAATTTCATGACGAACACCAAGCTTGGGGTCGCCCATAAATGACAACCAATTGAAGCTGGTCACTACAGCCCATTCATTATCCCAAATCAGCACTTTAGTGTGGTTGCCTGTTAACTGATGTGTTTTGAAGTTATTATGCTTCTTGAGTTTATCAAAGTACTTTATTGTGGGCTTGTCAAGGTCTGGTTTTACTCGTCTGTGCTTATTATTTTTCGTTTGTTGGTTTTGTTGTGTGTCTGGCCCTTGCATACCATAGTAAATGGTTACGGAAATACCCTTGCGAAGTGCTTCTTCAAGGTTTTTCTTAAAGTCTTTTTTAATGACAGCATTTCGCCCCCATGGACTATTAATGATTAGTCGCTCTGTAGCGTGCTTCAGTGCATATGATAAAATATAGCGGTGGCTGGCCATGGGTATTAAAGCTCTATCTGCTAGGTTAGGTACATCAGCCTCTTCATGTATCAATGCCAACTGCTCTGGTAATACTTCTTGGTCATCTTTTTCTTTTCTTTCCCAAGGAATAATATCTGTACTTCTCTGTAGTAGCTCAGGCAGTGCATCTTGAATTGAAAAGTCAGGCTTACCATATTCATTTAATACCAGCACTTGGTCTTCACCACATTGGGTAGTATGTTGAAAAAAAGCAAAGAAAGCAGTTCTTTCTTTTTTATAGGATTTTATCGTTTCACGTACCAGTTGCTTTAAATGCCACACCAAGGGCTCGCCATCTTGCCCCTTATTTTTTTCGTTGCGTTCAGCAAGTGTTTCATGTAGTACATGTGCCCACGTGCTTTGCCCTTGTATAGGGGTGTTCCATGATGATTCTCTTGGGTGTGCAATATGCGGCTTTACTCTAAAATAATCTAGTTCATCATCAGTTTTAACGGGCTTATTAAATACCCCCTCAAATGGCTTTCCGGTCAGGCCGCATACCCTTACAAATTGCTTAAAATGTTCTGTTCTGGGGGTTTGTTGTTTGGCTAACATATCTAACCCACGTTGTGTCACTGTCCAGTCAACATCAATAGGGGGCATTTCTGCTGTTGGGTGCCCATCCATATTTACAGCTGCATCAGTTGACCGCCCCTGAATGGCCCCTGCAAACCTCAAACCTTTCAGCACTTCAAGTGCTATCGGATCTTCAACACCCAGCCAGTTGGCCAACTTCACCCCGTTTATAACCCCTGCCTCAATTGCTTTTAACGTAAAGTGCTGTACAGCGGGCATGGGTGTTTCAGCTGTATATTCCCCTATAATGTTGACTTCAAATAACGGCAATGAGCAGGCACGAACTGCTACTAGCCTATACTCGTCTCCAAAATGGTCAGCATATAGATCAGAAATTTGCTCTATCATAATAACGGAATGGATTGCAGTTTACAGCCATCATCTGTATTTAAAATATAACGCACCAAGGCAGATACTGGGTTTTGCTCGCCTTCGGGTACTTTTGAGTCATGGGCAAATTCATGGTTACCTATAATAATCAATAATGACTTTGCCCTTGATAGGGCCACATTTAAACGGTTAACCGAGCGGGTATGCCCCAATTGTTTATCAGGGTTATTCCTTGTCAGGTCAAAAATTACATAGTCGCGATCACTGCCCTGAAAGGCATCTACTGTATTAGCCTCTACGACCAACTTATGCCACTTTTGTTCTATTTTCCTCAACCGCTTTTTAATTTCATTGGTTTGTGCTTTATAAGGTGATATAACGGCCAGTGTTTTTTTCTGACCTTTATCAGGTATTTGCAAAGCCTCATTAATTTCATGTATAATGGCCAAAAGGCAGTCTATATGCTTAGAGTTAATATAGCTTGTGCCGTGTTGTTGCTCAACCATTTCTTGCTTTCCATTGGTGCTGAGCCATGCTACGGAGCCTGGGTATAACCCCGCCGGCAGCCCATGTTTCCGTTGTACACTTAGTTGGTCTGGCGTGTTTATTTTACCCTCGTAGAATAATGTGCTCACTAACTGCCCTATAGACTTATGCATGCGGTAGTTGGTATCCAGAAAATGGTAATAGTCTGTATACTTACCGGTTTCTAATTGTTCGTATAGCAACTCAAAAATTGATTTTCCTTGCAGCGTCTCATCTATCTCATCTTCTTCACGTATTTCGGCCTCTATATCTATATCTGTTACGGGCGGTAGTTGTTTATGGTCGCCAATTAAAACAAACCGGTGTGCCTTGTTAACGCATATGGCTAACTCTGGCAAGGTGGCCCGGCCTGCCTCATCAATAATTACCCAGTCAAATGCCAAATTGGCATAGCTGCCCCATGAGGCAATACCCACTAAAGTACCAAAAATAAGTTTGGTTTGCTTCAGCATAATCTCCTCTAAGTATGGGTCTCCTTCGGCCAGCATCAGCTTCCAATGTGCTCTTAAACTCTGCTGCTCGCCAGTAAATAGTTCTTTCGTTTTGGTAAGCTGGTGTTGGGTATCTGCAAGAAACTTTTTAGACACAGTCTCATAGTAGTACCCTTTAGCAACTTTACTTTCTATCTTGTCTTTTATGCCAAATCTGATGGCTTTTAATTCTGGTTCATGCTTTACTAAGCCTTCCAGTACATTATCTACTGCCGCATTGCTTTGCGAGGCTACCAGAATACGGTGCTGAGGAAAACGCCGCTGTAATTGCCTAATGGCTTCTACTATAATACTGGTTTTACCAGTGCCTGGCGGGCCCTGTACCAACAAATACTCCGCATGGCGCAAGTCCAGCACTTTTTTTACTGCCGTAAGTTGGTTGGTGTCTAATTGGCCATTGATAGGTTGCAGAGTTTCATTCGTCTGTTCAACCCTGTTTTTAGCCATTACTTCTGGCTTCATTAACCGGCGCATGTATTTAGGCTCAACCGATTGCTCGGCCTGCAAGCCTTCTAAGGCATTACGCTGCCGCTTGAGTAAAGCTTCGTCTCGGCTGGTATCTATCGTCAATACACCGGCTTTTGGTATGTCTTCTACACTTTGTAGGTCTGGTAGTTCTATGGTTAGCCTAGCCAAAACGCGGTCAATACTTACCAGTTTACCCTTAATGGGGGCTTGGTCGTCATCCTTTTCGTTAGGCTGGTCACTGGTTTCAGTTATTAAAACTTGTAATGGGTACCGTATAGGAAGGGGTTGCTCAGGGTATGGCTTTAAGTAACTTGAAAACAGGGCCAATAACATATTGCGGTGCATCTGTTGTTGATCATACTGCTTTGCAGTTTTATAGTGTTTCTCTATATCTAACAACAGCTTAGCCAAGTCTCTATTTTGAAGGCCTGCTTTTATCCATTCATCTTTAAACTCCCAATACAACCGGTCTTTTTCAATCAAATGTATTAGTTAGTATTTAATCTGACAGTTTTCAAATTTGCAGTATCATTATTTG
>CAZXTW010000109.1:0-12199 GCA_964643525.1 uncultured Roseivirgaceae bacterium | reverse complement strand
TCTTTGTCCATGCCCAGCGTATCAGTTACTTCAGGTGGGGTTTGCAGCATCACCAGCAGGCCTGTGCCGGTATAATCAGCATACACATCTATTTCGCCGGCCTGTAGGGCATCTACCAGCAGCTTGGTGCCACCAAAGCCCTGCCGCATATCAACCTCAAGGCTGGTGTAGTTGTTAATAAGCAGCCCAAACAGCTCGGCCAGTATAAAGGCTTCGGTAAATGCCTTTGAGGTGACCACCACCTTGGGGCCGCCTTTGTTTACTTTGCCTGTGTTCAAGCCCAACTCAGCCATTAGTTGCTGGGCCACAGCCTTGGGCGTTCGCTTTTTCACATCGGCCAGGTAGTTAAGGCGCACCATGGTGCTGTCGGGTATTTTGCCCGCCACCAGGTTGAGGGCCCGTTCTAATTCAGGGTGCGCCTTGATGGCGGCCAGGCGTACGACGGCAGCCGAGTAATAAGGCGGAAAGTAGCCCAGGTCATCTTCCAGTACTTTCAGGTTGTACAAGCCAATGCGCCCGTCGGTACTGAAGCCGCTAATCACATCTACCTCTTCATTTTGTACCGCCCCATACATAAGGCCAATATCAAGCTCTTTGTAATTAAACTTTAGGTTGTAATGCTGCTGCAGGCCGGGCAGGCCGTCTTCACGTTGTACAAATTCCATAGGGAAGCCCGCCACCAGCTGTGGCCCCTGCCCTTCTGCGGCAGGTTGAGGCCACAGGGCAACCGTGCCCCATACCAACAGGCCAATGCCTGCAGCTACCATAAGGGGCCTGGCCAGGCGGCCAATGTGGCGTTGCAGCAGGCCCAGCAGCTGGTCAAACACCAGGGCCAGTACCGAGGCTGGCAGTGCCCCTGACAAAATCATTTGCGTATTGTTGAGGGCAATCCCCCTGAATATAAAGGTGCCCAGGCCGCCGGCAGCAATGAGGGCGCACAGGGTAGCCACACCAATATTAATGACCATGGCGGTGCGCACACCGGCAAATATTACGGGCATGGCCAGGGGCAGCTCTACCCGCCACAGCACCTGCAGGGGTGTCATGCCCATGCCCAGGGCAGCCTCACGAATGGCCGGGCTCACCCCGCTAATGCCCGTATAGGTGTTGCGTACAATGGGCAGCAGCCCGTATAAGAATAAGGCAATAACGGCGGGCACCACACCAATGCCAAAAAAGGGCAGCAGAAAGCCCAGCAGGGCCACACTGGGTATGGTTTGCACCACATTAACAAAGCCCAGCACCAGGGTGCTGCTGCGGCGCCACACGGCAATGAGCACCCCCAACCCCACCCCTACCGCAACTGATAGCAACAGGGCAATAATGGTTAGCTCAATATGGGTCAGTGTTTCGGCCAGTATGGCGCTGGCATTTTCCTGAAAGTACTGTAGCAGCGTCATGGGGCGGTGGTTTGTTGTTGCTTCATGCGGTAAAAGGCGGCTATCAGGTCTTGCTGCTTATAAAAATGTGTTTCATCAGTGACCAGGTGGTACCCTATCCATTCGGTTTTGGCCTGCTCCATTTTGGCCAGCAGAGCATACAGGTTGTCGGTAATAGAGGCTGTCACCCAGTTATCAGGAATTTCTGTGGCGGCTTCGGGCATGTAGTTGTTGATGTGTATGGTATTGGTAACCATGAGCTCCAGCTGAAAGCGCTGGGCATCAAAAAACTGGCGCACAAAGTCATTGGCTGGGTGAAAGAGCAGGTCATGCGGTTTACCAATTTGCACCAGCTGCCCCTCATGCATGAGCGCTACCTGGTCGGCCAGCTGCACGGCCTCGGCCACGTCATGCGTAACCATTACCACTGTTTTGTTAAACTGCTGCTGTATTTGGCGGAACTCCTGCTGCAGTTGGCTGCGGATCAGGGGGTCAAGCGCGCCGAAGGGCTCATCCATTAAAATCACGGGCGGGTCGGCCGCCAGGGCACGGGCAATGCCAATGCGCTGCTGTTGTCCGCCACTCAGCTCATGCGGGTAGCGCTTGCCATATTGGCCAATGGGCAGCCCCACCAAATTACCCAGTTCGGCTATCCGGCTTTCAGTTTTGGCTGTGGGCCAGCCCAACAGCCTGGGTACTACGGCCATATTTTCGGTTACGGTCAGGTGCGGAAACAGGCCTATTTGTTGAATCACATAACCTATGCGGCGGCGCAGCTGCTCAGGGCGCAGCTGCCCCACGTCTTGCCCGTTAATGGTTACTGTGCCGCTGGTAGGAACTATGAGGCGGTTCAGCATTTTCATGGTGGTGGTTTTGCCGCTGCCACTGCTGCCCAGCAGCACCAGCAGCTGCCCCGCTGCTACCTGAAAGCTCACATCGGCTACGGCTGTAGTCGCCCCAAAGCGTTTGGTCAAGCCTGATACTTCAATCATCAACTAACTTATCAAATATTCTTTAATCCAAACTTTAAATTACAAGCTACGGCTCTTCCATTGAAGGGGATTTTGAAACATGCTATACACACCTATTACTATTACTCTTTTACCTTCTTCTTTAATTCTGTAATGAATCATGTAAGGAAAAACCTGTACCGGGGCGGTTCGTATATCATCATATTTAATGACAGCAGACTTTGGAAATGCACATAATTGATTGAGCTTACCTTGAATAGCAGCGGTAAACCTTTTTCCTAAACCCGACCGTTGTTCATTATACCATTTGGCAGCGATTCGGATATCATGCTTTGCTTCAGGTGTGTAATAGGGTTGATACACTAAAGCTCTTTTTCGATCTCATCAAACACTTTGTCTGAGGGTATGGCACGATTTGGGTCTTGATCGAGTAATTGAACTCTACGCCGGGTTTCGTCGATCTGCCATTGAGGTATATCAGCGTTTACTTCATCAAGGCCATCATATTTTTTCCTTAATTCATTCCAAAACTCTATAGGAATATAAACACCGGTTGTCATTCCATTGGCATCGGTGATGTATTGTACATTCATAGCTATCTAATTTAGTGCTATTCTATTGTATCTAAGGTCTTTCATTTAAAATTATGAATTTTAAACTATTAGTTCCAAGCATGCCCCTCTATTGGCTGCCTGAAAAGTAGTACGAGCTTTTGCTTACCATTAAGAATGATTATTATAGCAATTGTGTTGGTTGGTACATATGCAGTCTACGCTGATAGCCGTTGTATTGTATGTACCCCAATTGTGGTCAAGAGAAAGTACTTGAATTGAAACCCTATGCTGAAGCGCTTTTACCTGTTATTGATTTTTGTACTTCCCATGGCAGTGTTTGCCCAGGAAGGCACCATTAAGCTGGCCAAATTAAAGTATAACGGCGGGGGCGACTGGTACGCCAATAAAACGGCCCTGCCCAACCTGATTGAGTTTTGCAATAAAAACCTGAATATGCACCTGGCCGGCGAAGATGATGTGGTAGAGGTAGGCAGCCAGGAATTGTTTTTGTACCCCTATGTGTATATGACCGGGCACGGCAATGTGGTGTTTAGTGCGCAGGAGGCTGAAAACCTACGGCAGTACCTGATAGCCGGGGGCTTTTTACATATTGATGACAATTATGGGCTGGACCCTTTTGTGCGGTTAGAGATGAAGAAGGTATTCCCTGAATTGGAGTTTATCGAGATGCCGTTTGAGCACCCTATTTTTCACCAAAAGTATGATTTTAATAAAGGGCTGCCCAAAATACACGAACACGATGGCAAGCCTGCCCAGGGCTTTGGCCTGATTTATAAAGGGCGGCTGGTGTGCTTTTACAGTTATGAGTGCGATTTGGGCAACGGCTGGGAAGACCAGGTGATTTACAATGACCCTGAAGCCAAACGCCAGCAGGCCCTGAAAATGGGCGCCAACATCATTAGCTTTGCCTTTACCACCGATTTTTAGTTTGGAGGTAAGAGTTTAGAAATTAGAAGATAGATTTTAGAGGCAAGAGATTAGAAATTAGCGCGTAGAGACGCCGATTTATCGCGTCTCAATGAAAAGCATGTAGAGACGCCGATTTATCGCGCCTCAATGAAAAGCACGTAGAGACGCCGATTTAACACGTCTCAATGAAAAGCGCGTAGAGACCTCGATTTATCACGCCTCAATGAAAAGCATGTAGAGACGCCGATTTATCGCGTCTCAATGAAAAGCACGTAGAGATGTCGATTTATCGCGTCTAAATGGGCAGCAAGCAGAAAACGGGATTTATCATCTCTAGTTCACTGATTAGCAGATACTAAGGGTTATTGATGTATCTACTATTTTTTCATTAACCCTTGAATTACTGCTTCTGACAGGCCTGTGTACATCAGCACTTTTTCAAGTGGTTCATTATTTTGAAGCATGACCTGTGCCATTTCTAAGGTGCGCTCTTGACGGCCTTCCTTGTGTCCTTCCTGCCGGCCCTCAGTGGTGTAGTAATCTCTTACACCATTCATATCCCACTGGTGTTTCAGGCTTTCATGGTAATGGTCTCTTTCTTCTCGGGTCATTTTAGCTATATCGGCAACGTTAAACACTTGTGTAAATATACCAAACTGCAAAGAGGGCGGCCGCTCTTTAAACTCATGCATGTGTTGAATGCAATACAACCATACATCTAAATCAGAAGCCAGCTCTTCTAGAGTTTTAGTAAATTTAGGCAATTCTACATAAAGCATGGTGAGCTTGCTATAAAAAACTTTACAGGTTTGTTCATCCATTAGCTTAACTCTGTGCACTAGCTTATCACTTGGTGTATCTTTAAAATTAAAGTTCATTAAGCTTACTGAATAAACAGGCTTGAGTTGGTAGTTCCATTTTTCGCCCACCACTGCCTGGTCTTTCACTGAGGTAGATAAATAATACAGACTTCTGTCTTTAAAGTAAGTTTGCCTGGCACGCTGCATTTCAATGTATAAGGCTTCGCCCCTTTCATTTTCAGCATGTAAATCAACCACTGCCCGGCGTTCGTCGGCACTATCTGCCACATAGGTATTTGGTTTAAATATGAGCCGGTTTATGGGTTGGGGGCATACTTGCAAAGCGTTAAAAAAGTGGGAGGTCATGTGCTGGTTGGCTTCGCGGCCAAATATCCGCTTAAAGCCAAAATCAGTGTAAAGGTTAATGAACATGTACTTAGGCTGATAATAAGGTTAAGTGTTGGCAACATACAACAAAATGTAACAAGAAGCTACACCATTAATTAAGTGGCGGTTAATTAGTTGGTTACATACTATTGCAATTGGCTTCTTTAAGCTGGTGGGTGCACCTGGCAGTTAGCCTTAGGCATGTAAAACAAACCAAAACTAATCAACACCACCCCTAATTCACTGATAATCAAAACTTAATTTTCAATTCTCCATTCTCAATTTTCAATTAACTAAAAGTTTAGTTTGAAAACTAAAAGTTTAGTTATACATTTGAATTGTCAATGCCAACCAATGACGCTTATGAAAGACCAGAAAGATTTAAGGGATTTGAATGTAAAAGACCTGACCAAGGCAGAAGAACAGGTAATGCAGATACTGTGGCAGATTAAGCAGGGGTTTGTGAAAGATATTATTGCCAAAATGCCTGAGCCTAAGCCTGCCTATAATACCATTAGCACCATTGTGCGCATTTTAGAGAAGAAGGGCTTTGTAGGGTATAAGGCTTACGGCAAAAGCCATGAGTATTTTCCGCTGGTGCATAAGCAGGATTATAGCAACTATACGCTGAATAATGTGATTCAGAATTACTTTAACGGGTCGTTTCAGAAGTTGGTGTCGTTTTTTGCCCAGGAGAACCAGCTTGACGTGCACGATGTAGAAACGCTGATGAAGCTGGTAGGCAATGACCTGCAAGCTGGTGATGCCACAGATAACCCCAGCACCCCTGCCCCACCCACTGACCACCCAAACACCAACAGCCATGAATAGCCTATTGTATTATCTGTTAGAGGCCTCTGTATGCCTGGCCCTTTTTTATGGTGGCTATTATTGGCTGCTACGCAAAGAAAGCTGCTTTCAATACAACCGGCTATACCTGCTGAGCAGTAGCATACTGGCTTTGGTCATACCTGCAATGGATTTTACCATAGCCCTGCCCGGTGGTGGCAATGTGGTTTTTGTTGAGCTGCTGCAAGATGTAACCATTGGCGTATCAGCCACTACCAGGGCCACCATTAATTACAGCCTGCTGGCCATTGGCAGTGTATATGTACTGGGTATGGGCATTACCGGCTGGCGCATGCTGGCCAATTTAAGGCAACTGCGCCGCATGATACACAAGGGTGAGCACCACAAGCCCAAAGGCAAGCGGTTTACAGTAGTGCAAAGCCAGGAAAGGCAGCCCGTGTTTAGTTTTATGAATTATTTGTTTGTAGATGCCGGGCAGGCCACCCCCAACGAGGTGCTATACCATGAAGAAGTACACATACGCCAGCTGCACAGCATTGACGTGCTTTGGTTTGAGTTGCTAACGGTGCTGTTCTGGTTTAACCCCGTGCTGTGGCTGTACCGCAGGGCCATTGCGCTTACCCATGAATATATTGCCGATAAGGCCACTATGCAGCACACAGGGGCCCGGCAGTATGCCAGCCTGCTGGCCCGCAATACCCTGCAACAAATGCAGACCCCCATGGTGCACCATTTTGGGCATGCACCTGTAATGAAGCGAATTCAGATGATTATCAATAAACAAAAACCTACACCTATGTTAAAGTTCATTGCACCTATTGTATTATTGTTAGTTGCAGCAGTTGGTTTTGGCTGCGAAACTGTGGCCCCAGCCTCTGACGCTGTGGTAGAAGATCAACCCAGAGAGGTAATAGACGCTATGCACAGCAAGCAAGGGCCCGATAAAGACGGCGTATATGTTGAGGTTGACCAGGCCCCAAAGCCTGAAGGCGGGCTTAAGGTACTGTATGGCCATATTATTAACAACATGAAGTACCCCAAGCAAGCCCGAAAAGTAGGCGTTGAGGGTAAAGTGTACGTACAGTTTGTGATTACCCCTGAAGGCAAGCTGACTGATGCGAAGGTAATTAAAGGCATTGGCGCTGGTTGCGATGCCGAGGCCCTAAGGGTAGTACAGGAGGCCAACCTGGCCTGGGTACCCGGCGTGCATGAAGGCAAAAAGGTATCTGTACGGCTTACTTTGCCAATTAGCTTTGCACTTGGTAATGATGATGAGGGTAAATAAGCCCGCCTGATTACAATTTATGGTAGCAAAAAAGCCTTTCCGTCAGGAAAGGCTTTTTTGTTTATGTGTTAACAGGGTAACCGTTTAGTTGCGCCTGTTCATTTCATCACGAATTACGGCAGCCTTTTCATAGTCTTCAGCTTTGATGGCATCTTCCATAAGCTGTTGCAACTTTTCGTTAGAGTAGTGCTTCAGCTGATCGGCCGGGTCGTTAGTGTCTTTACTTTCTTCACTACGGGCTACCTCTACCTTTTCTTCAGGCTCATCGGTTTCATCAGAAAGCACAATACCTGCTTCTGACAGAATGGCTTCATAAGTAAAGATGGGCACGTTAAACCTTAAGCCAATGGCAATGGCGTCAGATGGTCGGGCATCTATTTCAATGGTTTTGATACCATCACTGCACACTATTTTGGCGAAAAATACCCCCTCTTTTAAATCAGAAATCAATATTTCATTGATATTGAAGTTAAAGCTGTAGGCAAACGACTTAAATAAGTCGTGTGTCATTGGCCTGTTGGGGATTATTTTCTCAATTTCTATGGCGATAGCCTGCGCTTCAAACATACCTATGATAATAGGTAGCCGTCTGTTCCCTCCTACCTCGCCAAGAACAAGGGCGAATGAACCTGATTGTGATTGACTTGAAGAGAGGCCAAGTATTTCGAGCTTGATTTTATCCAAGAGACTGCCTGGTTAATTAATTCGATGCTTTTACTGCTTCGGTCAGCTTAGGCACAATGTCAAAAGCATCACCAACAATGCCATAGTCGGCAGCCTTAAAGAAGGGTGCGTCGGCATCTTTATTGATAACTACTAAAACCTTTGAACTGTTTACGCCTGCCAGGTGCTGAATAGCACCTGATATGCCTACTGCAATATATAAAGACGGGGCCACTTTCACACCTGTTTGGCCTACGTGTTCGTGGTGGGGGCGCCAATCCATATCAGAAACGGGCTTACTGCACCCTGTGGCAGCACCTAAAGCACCGGCAAGGTCTTCAATAATACCCCAGTGCTCAGGGCCTTTTAAGCCACGGCCACCAGATACTACAATATCAGCCTCGGGCAATAAAATATCTCCTGTTTGTTTTTCCTGTTTGGTAATGGCCGCTCCAAAATCTGCCTCGTTAAAGGTAGGGGCAAAAGCTTCAACGGCTGCTGCTGCGCCACTTTCTGACAAAGGCACTGCGTTTTTCTTGATGGCAATAATTTTATGCTCTTTGCTTACTGAAGTAACCGAAAAAGCCTTGCCAGTATAAATGCTTCTTTTTAACGAAAAGCCATTGCTGGTATCGGGCAGGGCCACTACGTTTGATACCAGAGCAGCATCTATTTTTATTGATATGCGCGCGGCCACAGGGTCGCCCAATGACGATTTGGCCAGCACCAATGTGTTGGCACCTGTTTGTTGGTAAGCCTCAGCAATGGCCGAAGCATAAGCCTGAATAATGCCCTGGTTAAACCGGGCATCAGCAGCGTGCAATACCTTCTCAGCACCGTAGGTGCCCAGGCCTGTCAGCTCGTCTGCCTCAATATTATCACCCAGGGCTATAGCAGTTACGCTACCACCGTTCATGGCGGCAGCATAGCTCACAGCCTCTAGAGAGGTCTTCTTGATTTTACCGTCTGCGGCCTCTACAAAAACTAATATTGACATTATATACTATGCTAATTTCTTTGTTGAATAAATATATACCCGGTTGTATTGGCCGGGCGTTGCTTGGTTAAAAAAACACCAACCAGCAAGCACGGTTGGTTGTATAGCAATTAAAGTACCTTGGCTTCTTCTTTCAGTAAAGCCACCAAATCGCCAACGTTTTCAGCATCAATCATTTTAACTGCGCCTTTGGCTGGGGGCAACTCAAAAGCTACATTATCAGTCGCTTTATCGGCCACAGTAGGCTCTACTACGTTTAAAGGCTTTTTTCTGGCACCCATGATACCACGCATGTTGGGTATTTTCCACTCGGCAATGGGCTCCTGGCAACCGGCTACAAAGGGCAGCTGCACATCTAAATATTCTTTACCGCCTTCAATTTCACGGGCAATTTTAACAGTATCACCTTCAATATCAAGCTTCATCACGGGCGAGAATGATGGTATGCCTAACAGCTCGCCAACCATACTGTGCACCATGCCACCGTTAAAGTCAATTGACTCACGGCCCATGAGTATTAAATCATAGCCACCTTCTTTGGCAACCTGAGCAATTTCTTTGGCTACAAACAGTGAGTCTGTAGGGAATGTGTTAATTCTGACGGCATCATCAGCACCAATAGCAAGGGCTTTTCTTATGGTTGGCTCTGTTTCGGCCAGGCCAACGTTCAGTACAGTTACACTACCGCCATGCTGTTCTTTCAGTTCTACGGCTCGGGCTAATGCGTAATCATCATAAGGACCAATTATAAACTGAATACCTGTAGCATCTAACTGTGTGTTGTTGTCAGTAAACGCAATCTTCGACGTCGTATCAGGCACGTGCGTTATACAAACCAATATCTTCATGTAGTCCTGTAATTATGTTTAATCAGTGTAAATTTGGCGTGAAGTTACATAAGAATGCCTAAAATTAAAATGTAATGACCTATGAATTCAGAGCGCCTGAAACAGCTGTTAGCGTACCTTAAAGAAGAACCTGAAGACCCGTTTAACCATTATGCCGTAGCCATGGAACTCATTGGTAATGAGCCCAGTAAGGCGTTGCAGTATTTAGCCAATACCATTAAGCAATACCCTGATTATTTGCCAGCCTATTACCAGGCAGCTGCCCTTTATGCTGATGCAGGCCAGCTAACTGAAGCCCAGCAGACTTACGAGCAGGGCATTGCCCTGGCCCGGCAACAAAACAATGCCAATACCCTGCGTGAACTACAAAGTGCCTATAACCAGTTTTTGTTTGAGAATGAAGACGAATTGAATTGAGCAGTGAGCAGTGAAAATTGAGAATGGGTAAAAGTGTAAAGTTTACCGGGTTACTTTTTAAGGGTTGGGCAACAAAGGTAGCCAGGCAGGTAAATGCCTGCCTGGGGTAAAAAACTCAAAACCAAATAAACTTTGTGTTATGAAAAACCAAAAAGTAAGCCTGACTAAGCTATCTGTAAAAAGTTTTGTAACAGAAACCCAACAAACCAACCAACTGAACGGTGGCAGAACCTACACAACCTGCGTGACAGAAACCTGCACAGGAAGAAACCACTGTGTTTATCAACCTTTTTCTGGCGGAAGGTTCTGCTAATACCTGCTGGTAAAACACAAACCCTGATTGGCAAACCAGTAAACTATGTTTGGTAGGCCAGTCAGGGTTTTCTTATATAACTTATTTTATATGGCGGCTATAGTTAAAAACTAACCACCAGCTTGCCAGTTTGCTGGTTATTTTTCATGGCATTGAAGGCATTTACAATTTCAGCAAAGGGCCGTACAGAATCAACTACAGGTATTAACTGGTGCTTTGCCACAAACTGTAGCATGGCCGCAAACTCCTGGTCATTGCCCATGGTGCTGCCCTGAATGGTACCCTGCGCCCAGAATAACCTGAACAGGTCAATGCCAGAGGGCAGGCCTGCCGTGGCCCCATAAAACACCAGTTTACCAGCAGGGCGCAACAGCTTGGCCAGCAGCCCAAAGGCATCACCCCCACCACTGTCAATAATTACATCAAACCCACCGCTGGCCTTCATGGCGGCCTTATGCCAGTTATCAGCTTTGTAGTTAAACGCCTCTACCGCCCCGGCATATTTGGCAAACTCCATTTTCTTTTCATTGCCAGAGGTTACATATATATTGGCATTAACAGCATTGGCAAACAAAAAGGCCAGCTGTGATACGCCCCCGCCAATGCCTGTTATCAGCACATTTTTCCCTTCGGCCACCTGGCCGTGTGTAAACGCTGCCCGGTAGGCGGTTAGGCCACCCAGGGGCAGGGCCGCTGCCTCTTCAGGCTTCAGGTGGGCGGGCTTTTCGTGCAGCCTGTCAATAGGTACCACACAGTATTCGGCAAAAGTACCATTATCGGGCATGCCCAATATGCGGTAATCATCGCTTTGCACGGCGGGGTTATCGCCCCAGTTAATATTGGGGTTAATCACCACTGTTTTGCCTACCCACTGGGCCCCGGCATTATTGACCTGCTCTACCACACCGCAACCGTCAGAGCCCAGTGCTACGCCATACTGTATGCCTGGGTACTTGCCCTCACGGCACCACTGGTCGCGCCGGTTCAGGGCGGCGGCCTGCATCTTTACCAGGGCATAATTGCCTTCAGTGGGTAACTCAAATTGATCAATATCAGCCAGTTTAATCTTATCGTCGGCCTCGTTAACTAACAGTAAAGCTTTCATATCTCTTAAAGCAAGGTTAATGATTGGCCTAAGCTATACCAAAATAAGTGCACAGCCTAATGGTGCTTCCCAACAAAAAAGCCACCTATATATAAGGTGGCCTACAAACATAATAGCTAACGGTACAGGTATGCTTCATTTAAAACGGCGGGGGCATATCATCAAAATCTTCTATGGTAGGCTGCTGGCCGGTAGCCGTATTTGGCGGTGGCGGCGCAGCACCCTCACCGGCAGCGGGCCCAGGCCCGTTGGCTTTGCTGGGCATGGTAATGGCATTGCCGCTAATGGGCTGCATGCCGCCCCCCATACCAAAGCTGCCCCCGTCAAGGTCGCTAAAGCGGGTGTACTTACCAATAAACTTCAGCTGTACGGTATCTAACGAACCGTTTCTGTGCTTGGCAATAATTACCTCGCCAGTATTGGCTGTGGGCTGCCCGTTTTCATCTTCAGTAATGCCGTAATACTCTGGGCGGTACAAAAACATCACCATATCAGCATCCTGCTCAATTGAGCCCGATTCCCTCAAGTCTGATAGCTGGGGGCGCTTATCCCCTCCCCTGGTTTCAACAGCACGGCTCAGCTGTGATAGCGCAATAACCGGCACGTTCAGTTCTTTGGCAATATTTTTCAGGGCGCGTGAAATTGAAGCAATTTCCTGCTCACGGTTGCCCTGGCCACCACCCAGGCGGGCGGCATCGCCCGTCATTAGCTGCAGGTAATCAATAATAACCATCTGTATG
>CAZXTW010000108.1:0-12209 GCA_964643525.1 uncultured Roseivirgaceae bacterium | reverse complement strand
GAATTTAAGTTTTATCAGCTATCGCAGGGTTATCTATATTTCCACAATAGAAGCATTTCAAAGCTTTTTACATGATGTGGACTTGTGGGTTCACTTGGCATTAGGGTAAGTAACTGGGTTAGGCACCTTTTTTCCAGTAAATGTGTTGATCGGCACAATAGCTATTTACAATGGCATCAATTTCAACTAAAGCCTGGGAATCATATGCTTGGATGAGTTGCCGAATAGTTGCTGAGTTAAATGTATCAATTTTAGGTATTCGTAGTTTTTTTAGTGTTTGTGCCTGTAACCTGGGCAGTCCATGATTCATTCTGATGCCAATCTGTGAGAGCTGGTCTTTTATAAAAGATGACATTAATAAACACGCCAACACCTTTAAAGCGTCAATACTGGGGTGGGTAATGTAGTATACGTTGTGGTGTGGGTAATACTGGCCTTCGTCAATCAACAAGTACTTGCAGCCAGCAAGGTCTGGCAAAAGCAGCTTGGGCGTTTTAACTATTGAAGGCTTTATTTTATCAATGGTAGCATACCATTTGCCAGGAAACTTTTTAGCAATATACCTGCTGGTTAGCTGTGCTTTATATGCAAGTAAATACTTTTCTAAACCGGGAAAGGCATTGAGGTTACACAACCTGCCATGCATAAAGGGGTTAATGACGAAATGGCCGTCCCAAGCAATACTATCTCCTCGCAGCCCCTTAGACTGTATTAAAGGCAACAAACGGTCTTGCTCAATGCCACAAAAAGCCTCTGCTGAACCTATAAACACCTTATCAGCACCCGTGGCCACACCTATGCTAATGTTATAGCCTTGATCAGTAATGGCCGACAAGGCAATATTGTTCATGTCATAAGCCACAAATAAACTTTGCCAGGATGAGCTTTCAGGAGGGACTATTTGCCGCAGCGGCATGTTTTGAAAAGATATAGTTTTGCTATTGCTTTGGTAATACAGCGTAGTTGCCTGCTTTGATCTGGTAATTGTAGTGATACACGGGTAGGCCGTTACTGTTTCATCAAATAATGTCGCTTTTTCTATATTGATGAGCTTGGCTATGTGAAACTCCCGGGCAATATAGTCTCTCAAATGCTGCCCATACTGGTTATACAGCCATCTATTAGAACATATGAATGACAGTTTGCCTTTTGGAGCCAGGCTTTTAAGGGCATGTTCGTAGAAAGGAATGTATAAATCTGCCCGATGCTTAAATGTAAAAAACTTATCACGATACAGTTTTTTATCATCATCACTAATTACCTCATGCCGAATGTAAGGAGGGTTACCCACCACACAATTGAACTGCCCTGAAAAGCTCATTTGCAAATAGTTACCATGTCGAACTACCTGACTAAGGTTAACCATTTTACTGTCATACCCCTGTTGGGTAATTGCATCTTGTATTTGTATGCATAATGCTTCATAACTGGCAGGGTTGACTTCTACAAAGGTGGCCCGATTTTGAAGGGCATCAATAAAGTTGAAGCCAAAATTATGGGCTGATTGTGCCAAACGCCTGACTATTTCTAATGCAAAAGCCCCATTGCCTGCTGCAGGCTCTAAAATACTGACTTGACTTAGGTTTTCTGTTGCTTTATAATCTACCTCATCTAGGACAAACTGCACTACCGGCAAAGCGGTAAATACCTCCCCATGCAACCGGCCGCTTTTCCTTAACTGCACACTCATGCCTTAAACAAGTTATTTTGACCAATCAGATGCCCTGCAAAAGAATGTAAAAATGAAGTGATGGCCGTATTTTCTGATACAGTACCGTAAGAATAATCTGATTTTGACCAAACGAGACAACAGTTGTTATAATGACGTTCGAGCACAAGTTTATCACAGAGAATTTTATAGCGGTCTATATAAGATGTACCAACAAACTCAGACAACACTTTATAATGGGGCTCATTTACTTTAACCGGGTTGTTTGACTGTTCTGATTGCTCAACCAGCATTAAGTATCCCAACCATGGTGCCGATTGGCCAGGAAATGCCCCCTCCCTAAAAGCCGTCCAGAAATCTACAGCACTACCTACAGCTTCTTCTGTTCTATTATTAAAATTATTACCGAATGAGCCTACCTGTGACTTTAGCTCGACCAAAGCAACGAGGTGCTTCGCTTTAGAAACAATAATCAAATCCCAGTTTTTAGTAGGTCTAAAATACCCTGGCAAATGGTTTCCTTTTCTAAAAATACACTCTTTTGGTACACCAAGATCGGCAGCCACTTTAATGAATAAATCAATAAAACCATCAAGTTGTTTGCCACCTGTTACCGCCCTTCTATTACCTGCATCTTCTTTTTCACTCAATGCATGAGCAGATTTTTGCTTTTTACGCACATCCCAGAAGAATCGAATTGCATGATCTATTAATGGATTGTATGTGGTAATGTTTAACTGCATTGGCTGAATTAATATGATATGATTTGACCATGATAGCAAAATATCAGGGTTATCACAAACCGGCTAATACTGTAATTACAAGAACTGCAATGTACCGATAGCGCTACCTGGCAGCCAAGCTGCGCGTATTGGCAGGTTTAGGGAATGCATTTACGGCCGACTGCGCTGTTTGTATGGCTGATTGTGCCGGTGGTAGGATGTGGCTTGTGGCGGTGGGGCAAATGCATTAGATTACCTCAAGTAACAACGGAAATATGTTTATTTTCTGATTGGTGTATTGAACCCTTACTAAATGCCATTAACTATGAAGCAACGTATACTAACTGTATTATTGGCCCTGCTGGTGCTGCCAATGTGCCTGCTGGCCCAAGAGGATGACGCCAGGCTAATGGGCCTTGGCGATGTGTTTAACCTGGAGTATGTAAACAGCCCGCAGCTCTCGCCCGATGGCAACCATGTGGTGTATATACGGCACTTTTATGATATTATGAGCGACCGTCGCATGGGCAACCTGTGGATTGCCAGGCACGACGGCAGCGCCAATTACCCACTAACCACCGGCAATTTTGCCCATGGCAGCCCCCGGTGGAGCCCCGACGGCACAAAGGTGCTGTATACCAGCAATGAGAGCGGTAAGCCCCAACTGTACCTGCACTGGCTTGACGGCGGCCATACGGCCAAGCTGACAAACCTGACAAGCAGCCCCGGCAGCATCCGCTGGAGCCCTGATGGCCGGTGGATTGCGTTTACGGCATTTGTGCCCGATAAGCCCAGCAGCGGCGCAGCCATACCCACACCTCCACCCGGTGCCAAATGGGCCAAGCCTGCCAAGTATATTGATGAGCTGAATTACCGGGCCGATGGGGCCGGCTTTTTGCCTGCTGGCACAAGGCAGTTGTTTGTACTTTCAGCCGATGGGGGCACCCCACGCCAGCTAACCTTCCCGCCTTATAGCCACGGGGCACCCCCCGCCTGGAGCGCCGACAGCAAAGCCCTGTACTTTAGCGCCAACCGCCATGATAATTTTGAGCTGGAGCCGCTGAACAGTGAGATTTACCGCCTGACGCTGGCCGACGGGGCGATTAGTGCGCTGACCGACCGAAACGGGCCAGACAGCTCACCAGTGGTATCGGCCGATGGCAAAAAGATTGCCTACCTGGGCTTTGATGACCAACTGCAGGGCTATACGGTTACGAAGTTGTACGTGATGAACAGCGATGGCACCGGCAAGAAGTTAGTGACTGATAAGCTTGACCGCAGCGCAGGGCAACCCCAATGGGCGGCTGACGGCAAGGGTATTTATTTTACATATAATGACAAAGGCAATGGTAAGCTGGCCTATACCACCCTGAGTGGTAAGGTAAAGGTGCTGACCGGCAATGTTGGTGGCACCACTCTGGGCCGCCCCTACAGCAGTGGCGCCTATACAGTGGCAGCCAACGGCAATTATGCCTTTACAATGAGTACGCCCAGCCACCCGGCCGACCTGGCCGTGGGCAATGCCAAACAAAGCGGCACACGCCGCCTGACACGCCTGAACGACGACCTGTTTGCCCACAAGCAGCTGGGTGCCGTAGAAGAGGTTTGGTGGGAATCATCATTTGACCAACGCCAGGTGCAGGGGTGGATTTGCAAGCCACCCAATTTTGACCCTAATAAGAAATACCCCCTACTACTAGAGATACACGGCGGCCCGTTTGCGAATTATGGCGACCGCTTTAGTGCAGAGGTGCAGCTGTATGCCGCAGCCGGCTATGTGGTGCTGTATACCAACCCGCGTGGCAGCACCAGCTACGGGCAGGAGTTTGGCAACCTGATACACCACAACTACCCCGGGGAAGATTATGACGACCTGATGAGCGGGGTGGACGCTGTGATTGACAAGGGCTATGTTGATGCCGACCGCCTGTTTGTAACTGGCGGCAGCGGTGGCGGCGTGCTGAGCGCCTGGATTGTGGGCAAAACAGACCGCTTTAAGGCTGCTGTGGTGGCCAAGCCGGTAATTAACTGGTATAGTTTTGTGCTAACGGCCGATGGCCCCGGCTTTTTTTATAAGTACTGGTTCCCTGGTTACCCATGGGAGCACCAGGAGCAGTATATGCGCCGCTCGCCTTTGAGCCTGGTAGGTAATGTAACCACACCTACGATGCTGCTTACCGGGGAGGTAGATTACCGCACGCCCATTTCTGAAACAGAGCAGTATTACACGGCCCTTAAGCTGCGCCAGGTAAAAACAGCCATGGTGCGCATACCTGAAGCCGGGCACGGCATTGCCGCCCGCCCCAGCTATTTAATGGCCAAGGTGGCCAATATATTGAAGTGGTTTGCTGATCATGACAAAGCTAAGGAATGATGAGTTATGAGTTATGATATTTCATGTAAAAAGCCCCGGCATGCCGGGGCTTTTGTTGTTTATTGGTGCATGGCCATGGGGGCTTCTGTTTTGGTAGTGGCATGGGTCAGGGCTTGCTGTAGGTCGGCAATGAGGTCGGCAGCCTCTTCAATACCTACTGACAGGCGCATCAGGTTGTTGCCAATACCTAGCTCCTGGCGCTGCTGGGCACTTACTTTGCGGTGCGAGGTTAGTGCCGGGATGCAGGCCGTGGTTTCGACACCGCCCAGGCTGCCGGCGCCTTTGATGAGTTTGAGGCTTTCCTGAAAAGCGTATGCTGGTGGGGCCTCGGCAGACAGATCGAACGAGAGCATGCCACCAAAGCCTGTCATTTGCTGGCAGGCCAGCGCATGGTGCTCATGGCTTTGCAGGCCAGGGTAGTATACGCGCGTAACCAGGGGTTGCTGTTCTAACCACTGGGCCACAGCCAATGCATTGCTGTTTTGTTGTTTGACGCGTAACGACAGTGTTTTGAGACTGCGCTCTAACAGGTAGGCCGTTTGGGCGTTGAGGCTGCCCCCAAAGTTGATGCTGCGCTGGTAAATGGCATCTATATGTGCCTGGCTGCCCAGGGCAGCACCACAGCAAATATCACTGTGGCCACCCAGGTATTTGGTACCGCTGTGCAACACCACATCAATGCCCAGCACATGGGGGTTTTGGTTAATGGGTGAGGCAAAGGTATTGTCAATCATGGTAATGAGGCCATGGCGGCGGGCCATTTGCGCTACGGCAGCTACATCAGTTAATGACAGCAGGGGGTTACTGGGCGTTTCAATGTAAACCACTTTGGTGTTGGGCTGTATGGCCGCTTCAAGATCATCCACAGCAACTGAGGCGGCATAGGTATAGGTAACGCCATGCTGCTCTAGCTGCTTAACCACAAAGTTGTGCGTACCGCCATAAATAATGGGCTGCAGCACCACATGGCTGCCCTGTGGCAAAAAGGTGAGCATAGCCGTGCTAATGGCTGCCATACCCGAACTGAACAGCAACCCCGCCTCAGTATGTTCAAGGGCACATAGTTTATTGGTTACCGCATGTTGGTTGGGCGTATTAAAATAACGGGGGTAGGTAATGGTAACATCAGGGTCGTACCCAAATGCCGAAGAGGTATGAATGGGCGTGTTGACACCGCGCACGGCCCCATCGAATTGGGTGCCACTGTGCACGCAACGGGTAGCCAGCCCGGCAGTTTGTTCATGGTGGTTTTCCATTATGTATACAGTAGTTAATGGTGGTTTGGCAGTGTTTGAGCCAAGGGGTTGAAGATACGCAATTTTGCTGCATTTGGTGTAACTTGGCAGCCAATTAACAAGTGCATAAACACAACCCCTATGGAGGCAAATGAGGTAGCAGTTACCCACAACCCTGCAAAAAAACGCTTTGAAGTAAGCCATGAAGGGCACACAGCTGTGGTAGATTACATACCCACCAAAGACAGCCTTGTTTTTACCCATACTGAAGTACCCAAAAGCTGGGAAGGCAAGGGCATTGCCTCAAAGATGGCCCACGAGGCGTTAACGTATGCTAAAAGTGAAGGGCTTAAGGTAATGCCCTTATGCCCTTACGTGGCGTCATACATTAGGCGCCACCCAGAATACCGGAGCCTACTGGCCCCGGGATTTCACGTTTAGTCAATATATGTTGTAAGTACGGGAAAATGCTAAGAAGGCTGTTTATTGCTGGCGGCGCAGGTATAGGTTACCAAACTTGCTTTCAAGCTGCAGGCTACGGCCACCCCCATTGAGCCTGCTGGTAATTACCTCCCACTGGCCCGGGTTTTTGGGCTGGCCATCGGGCTTGTAGGGCAGTTCAAGGTTGGTGTATATTTCGCCAAACTTGGTGCGCGCCGTAATGTCATGGCCCTGGCTGGCGGCCAGGGCCACATCAACCCCGCCATGAATGGCATTGACTTTTACATTGCCAAAGTTGCCTGTTAGTTCAACAATACCAAACTTGGCATCTACCTGTAGGGCCATGCCCTCTGGCACCTGCACGGTAACTTTTATGTCAGTATCAACCCCGTGCATTTTATAGTCATACCCAGCGTTATTGGCCTGAAACTTTTTAAGTGCTGCCTGCCCTGCCTCGGTATTGGCAAAGGTGTAGCGCTTGCCCTGGCGCACAATTACATACATATCAGGTATGCTGGTGTAGTCAGCAATGTGCGAGTTTATGGTCAGCGTGCCGTTTTCTGTGCTGCTGTTAAACTGAAAGCGGTTGTCATACTCGCCACCATTTATACTTACCTGGGCGGTAATTTTAACCTCACTGCCCGCATAGGTGCTTACAGTAATGAGCTGTGGGTATTTAAACCCCAGGTGCAGCTGTTGCACACCGCCGGTGGTATAACTTTGCTGCACAGTGGTTTGCGCTGCGGCTATATAGGGTAATACCCCCAATAGCAGGCAGCAGGCTATTAGTATACGCTGCATGGCTTTGTTTATTTACCGCTACGCAGGTATACATTGCCATGGCGGGCTTCCAGGTTTACTGCTACACCTCCGCCGTTAATTTTACCAATTATTTCGGTTGCGTTGTGGTGGCGCATGCCTTCACCACCATTAGTGCCTTTTTGTATATCAATGCTCATATCAGAGTATACATCGCCATGCTGGGTGGCTATTTGCAGGTTGGCCTTGGCGCTGCTGGGCAGCGATACATCAATATGGCCATGGGTAGAAATGATTGATACTGGCGCCTGTTGGCTCAGGTTGCTAAATATCACATCTACGCTGCCATGCACCGTGCTTACGGTAAGCGGGCCGCTCACTTCGGCAAGTAAAACACTGCTGTGTTTGGTGTTGATGTTTATCTCGCTTGTTACCTTGGTTACCTGTATTTTGCTGCCATAGTGGTTGTCATGGTCAATATTTACTGTGACGCCTTTGGGCACCAGTATGGTGTACTCGGCATCGTGCCGGCGTGATACCTGCTGCACTACGGCTTTGCCACCAGATTTCACTACTGAAAGGCCAATGCCGCTGTTGTCGTCAAGGCCCATGCTGTTAATGGCTTTAAGGCCACGCGCCCTTTCTGACACCTCCTGGCGGTGGTTGTGCAGCTTAAACACAACATTGTTGCCGCTGTGCCCCTCTACCTTTACTTTGTTGAT
This sequence comes from uncultured Roseivirgaceae bacterium, assembly GCA_964643525.1. Classification (GTDB taxonomy): domain Bacteria; phylum Bacteroidota; class Bacteroidia; order Cytophagales; family Cyclobacteriaceae; genus CAZXTW01. The sequence goes on along the minus strand of CAZXTW010000108.1, from coordinate 4,287 downwards.
GTTTTTTATGGCCAGGGTGCCGCTGCTCATGTCAAGCGTGTATTGCTGCTGGGCCATGGCTGGTATGGCCACCCATAACCATAATATGGCCAGGGTAATCAGGGTTTTGATTTGTTTGTTCATGGTGTATTGGTTTCTATTTTGAGTTTTAAACAAGTTGCTTTATAACATTCTGAACAGGCCCATCTGGGCCTCGTCACGTACTACGGGCAGGGCCTGCTCGTCATTGGCCAGGTATTGCAGCGGCTCAATGGCATTGGCCGGGCGTGTGGCCACGGCCACATCAATCAGGGCCAGCTGTACTTGTGGTTCTTTTTCAGTATACAGGGCGGCCACCAGGGCATTGAGCACCTCTGGCTGGCTGGCCCAGCGTGCCAGGGCCTTTACAGTGGCCACGCGCACGTTGGTGTTGGGGTCGTGCTGCAGGGTGTGCAGCAGGGCGTTGACTATGCTGGCGTCAGGCTGCTCTATGGCACTGGCTACCTGCAGGCCCTGTAGCCTGCTGCTGGGCGACTGCCCGTTTTGCAATGACAACAGCACCATTTGCTGGGTATTTTCAAGCTGCTGCTGCAAGGTAGCCATGGCCTGTTGCTGCTGGCTGTTGCTGAGCCACATGCCCACTATGGTGCCCACCAGCAACAGGCAGGCGGCAGCGGCAGCGCGCCACCCCCATAGCTGTAGGTGGCGGGGCGGGCGGGCCATTTCTGTGGCCAGGCTGGCCATAAAGCCCTCGCGCAGGCGGCCATCGGGCTGGGGCATGGGGGCATCGGCCATGGCGTGCAGCAGCTGTAGGGTTTCTTCATAAGCCTGCTTTATTGCCGGGTTCGTCTCAATTGCCGCTGCCACACTGGCCGCTTCGGCCTGGCTTAAAGTGCCATCTATGTAATCTATCAGTTGTGCTTCTATTTCGTCCATGGGCATGTGCTTTCAATCATTGTCAGGTTCAGTCTTGGGCTTTGGCCAGGGCAAAGTAGTGCTTGCGCAGCTTCTGTATGCTGCGGTGCACCTTTACTTTAATATTGGCTACAGTAAGGCCGGTAGCCTCTGCAATTTGCTCATACTTCATTTGCTGGTAGCGGCTCATCACTAACAGCTCACGCTCTGGCGGGGCCAGGCAGGCTAGAGCCTGCTGTAGCAGCTGCTCTTGCTGGTGGGCCTCATCATCGGGTACCTCGGCCAGGGTGTCACTCAAAGCCTCGGGGGTGGTGTAACTGCTTACACGCAGCCTGTTGCGCCGGTAATGGTCAGTAAGCAGGTTGCGGGCTATTTTAAATAGCCATGCCTGCACAGGGCTGTCTGCTTTGTAGCTGCCCCTGTATTTAAGCAGGCGCAAAAACAACTGCTGGGTCAGGTCGTGGGCCGCCTCACGGTCGGCCAGGTTGTGCGCAAAAAAGGCAAACAGCCTGCGGTGGTAGCGCTCAAAGAGTATGGCCGACTGCTGTAGCTGCCCGGCTTTTACGGCCAGCATCAGTTGTTCGTCTGTAATTTCCTGGTTTAGTTGGGGCATCGCTCAAATTTCGTAAAGGGATACCATGCAAGGCCAAAAAGGTTACAGAATTAATTGAGAATATTAATGGAGAGTTGACAATGAATTAAATCATTTCAAACTGGCGCAGTATGGTGTAAAAAAGGTGAATGCCTGTGGGCAGCAATTCATCAGGGAAATCATAGTCAGGCTGGTGCAGGTCTGGTATGTTGCCGGCGCCAATGCCAAACAAGGCACCGGGGTAGTGTTTCATAAAGTGCCCAAAGTCTTCTGACCAGGGCAAGGGGTTTTTAAGGTGTTGGGTGGTAAAGCCCTTTTGTTGGGCAGCAGCACAGACGGTGTTTACACACTCAGGGTCGTTAACCGTTGGGGGGAAAACGTCATGCCAGGTAATGCAGCAGTCAAGCTCTTCAGAGCCTGCAATGGTGGTGACCATTTGTTCGGCTTTGGCCACCAGGGCATCCATATCTTTCTGGTTATAGCTGCGTAGGGTGGCCTGTATTATGGCGTTGCCCGGTGTGGTGCCGTAGGTGGGCTGGCCCAGCTGGCTGTGGGTTACGGTTACCAGCGCAAAATCATCAAACAACTCTTCGCGGTGGTTCAGCCCCTGTAGGGTTTCCATGATATGTATCATGGCACTCATAGGGTTTTTACCTGCCTGGGGGTTGGCTGCATGGGCGGTGCGCCCGGTAAGGGTAATTTGCATACCTCTTGAGGCAGCACAAAAAGCGTCGTTCCGCACCATAATGTGGTGCAATGGGTAGCCGGGCAGGTTGTGCAGGGCAAACACAAAATCGGGCTCTATTTCTTTAAAGCGGGGGTCGTTCAATACGGCCTGTGCACCCTGGCCGGTTTCTTCGGCTGGCTGAAACAACAGGGTAACCTTGCCACGCAACAAGCCTGTTACACTTATTAAAGGGGCCAGGCCAGCCATAATGGCCATGTGGCCATCGTGCCCGCAAAGGTGTGCTTTTTGGGGGTATTCAGAGCAGTAGGCAAACTCGTTTTGTTCTTGAATAGGCAGGGCATCCAACTCACACCTGAATAATACGTGTGGGCCATCAATCTCACTACTGAACAGCGCAGCCATACCATGACCGCCAAGGCCTTCAATGAGCCTGGCCGGATGGTAGCGCTCCAGAAAATAAGTGAGCTTGCGGGCTGTCTGTACTTCCTGGCCAGACAGTTCTGGGTATTTGTGCAGCTCTCTTCTAAGAGGAACCAGTTCTTTCAAGGAAAACAGTTTAGGTGCACAAAAATGTACAATCTTTCGGACAAAAAACAAGCAAACGCCATATATAATTCGGCCTGTGCCCTGTAACACTGCATTTATACCTTAAACCGGCTAATACCAATATAGTTATTTGGTGGCTGGCTTAATTATCGGCCAGGTAGCTGTGCACCAGTTTGATGGCTATTGAGCCCTCACCTACGGCCGATGCGATTCTATTCATGGTGCCTGCCCGCACATCGCCCGCTGCAAAGATGCCCGGCTGGCTGGTTTCAAGCATGTAGGGCTCTCGCGCCTGTTGCCATACCTGTTGAAAGGCATCGTACTTCAACAAGTCGCGCCCTGTTTCAAGAAAACCCTTGGCATTGCGGATAATGTTGCCGTTTAGCCAGTCAGTATAGGGCTTAGCCCCTATAAATATAAACAGTGAGGTAGCTGGCACCTGCCAGGTTTCTTTGGTTTGGTTGTTGTACAGGGTAAGCCCTTCAAGCTGCTGCTGGCCCAGAACAGCACTAACTTCTACAAACTGGTGTACATGTATATTGGGCGTGTTGCCAATTTGCTCTATGAGGTATTGCGACATGGTATCTTTCAAGGGGCTACGGCGCAGCAAGATGTGCACGTTGGCGGCAAATTTGCTGAGGTACATGGCCCCCTGCCCTGCTGAGTTGCCGCCACCCACAACGTATACCTCTTTATTTCGGCAGGCCTGTGCCTCTGTGGTGGCGGCACCATAATAAATACCGGCCCCTGTAAGGCGTTCTACCCCTTCAGCTGCCAGCTGGCGGTAGTTTACGCCGGTGGCCATTACTACGGCACGGGCGTTTACGGTATTGCCATCGCTCAGGGCAAGGGTTTTGTAATTGTCTTGCACGGCAATACTGTTTACCTGTGCAGGGTAAATAAGCTCGGCCCCCAGCCTTTGTGCCTGCGCTTTGGCACGCTGGGTAAGGTCAGCACCGCTTAGCCCTTCAGGAAAACCAAGGTAATTTTCAATGCGGCTGCTGGTACCTGCCTGGCCGCCGGGTCGGTTACCCTCAATAACCACGGTGCGCAAACCCTCTGAGGCACCATATACAGCAGCGGCCAGCCCTGCCGGGCCTGCACCAATGATGGCTACGTCGTACATGCGCTGGCTGGCCTGGTTACTTAACCCCAACTGGTTTGAAAGCTCAAGCACATCAGGGTTGTGCAGCACGGTATTGTTATCTAATATAACTGCTGGCAGGCAGGCCAACTCTAGTTGGTATTGCTCAATTAACTGTTGTGCGCTGGGGTGGGTATTCACATCAAACCAGCGGTACGGCATAAGGTTACCTGCCAGAAAGTCTTTGATGCGGTGCGATGCTGACGACCACTGATGCCCCACCACCCTGATGCCGCTGGTCAAATCAGCAGTAACAGGGGGCCGCCATGACTTCAGCATATCATTAAGCACTGGGTACAGCCGTTCTTCGGGTGGGTCCCACGGCTTCATCAGGTAGTAGTTCAGCTGTATGTCATTAATGGCCTTAATGGCGGCGTCAGTATCAGAATAGGCGGTAAGCAGCACTTTTTTAGCATAGGGGTA
>CAZXTW010000107.1:0-12215 GCA_964643525.1 uncultured Roseivirgaceae bacterium | reverse complement strand
AGCCTGAATGTGCTGCTGTACCGCTACACCGGCCAGCGTGATATTATTGTAGGCCCGCCCATTGCCGGGCGTAACCACCCCGACTTGGAGCAGCAAATAGGCTGTTACGTCAATACGCTGGCCTTCCGCAACCAGTTGCCAGCCGGCATTACCTACAACCAGCTGCTTGACCGCGTGCGGGTAAATACCATTAACGCACAGCAGCACCAGATTTACCCATTTGACAGGCTGGTAGACGACCTGAACGTTTCACGTGACGTGAGCCGCTCGCCCCTGTTTGATGTGATGCTGGTGCTTGAAAATGCTGAAACGGGTGGGCAGCAGGCAACCGACCTTGACGGCCTGCAGGTGGCCCCCTGGCAAAGCGATAAAGATGTGGCTAAGTTTGACCTGACCTTCCGCTTTTTTGAAGGTACTGAAAACGGCCAGCCCCAGCTTACCCTTGCCATTGAGTACAATACTGACCTGTTTAGTGCTGAGCGCATTGAGCTAATGCTTAACCAGTACAGCAGGCTACTGGGCGCCATTGCCAATAATGGCGATACCCCTGTTGAAAAGATTGACCTGAGCGGTGCCGAAGAGCTGCAGCAGTTGCAGCAGTTTAATGACACTGCCCAACCGTTTGATATTACTGAAACCGTACAGGCACGCTTTGAAGCGCAAGCCGCCACCACCCCTGAGGCACCGGCCCTTTGGTTTGATGGCCACAGCACCAGTTATGCTGAGCTGAACCAGCAGGCCAACCGCGTGGCCCACGCCCTGCAACAGCAAGGGGTAGCTGCCGGCGATATTGTGGCGGTATGTATACCGCGCAGCACCGAAATGATGGTGGCCAACCTGGCCGCCCTGAAAGCCGGTGCCGCCTACCTGCCGCTGGATACCTCAACCCCGGCCGAGCGGATTGCCTACATCCTGGGTGATAGTGGCGCAAAGGTGTATATTACGCACCAGCCCAACCCTGATGCCCCCTGTACGCAGCAAAGCTTTGATGAGCTGCTGGCGGCCAGCAACAATACCGCCAACCCAGCCATAGTAAAGCAGCCAGCGCATGCGGCTTATATGATTTATACCTCTGGCAGTACCGGCAAACCTAAAGGGGTACTGGTGCCAGAGCGGGCCTATGCCAATTACATGCACTGGTATGTTAATAAGTTTGAGATAACTGAGGCCGATAACAGCCTGCTGCTGTCATCAGTAGCGTTTGACAACTGCCTGAGCGCCCTCTGGACCACACTGATTAGCGGGGGCTGCCTGTATATGCTGCCAGAGCACAGCTACCTTGACCCCACGGCCATGATTGACTGCCTGGCCCAGCAACCCATCAGGCATTTAAAGGTAACACCCTCGCACTTTAATATGCTGGTGAACGACAGCCGGTTTGAAACAGCCGTAAAGCAGTTTAGCCTGCGGTTGATTTTGATTGGGGGTGAAATGATTATTGCAGATGATGTAACCAACTACCTGCGCCATGCCAACCCCGGCGTGCAGCTCATTAACCACTACGGCCCCACTGAGGCTACGGTAGGTTTTGTTACGTTACCATTGAACAACCCCGCAGCCACCACCCTACCCGTTGTGCAGCCTACCATTATTGGCCGGCCCACAGCCAACAACAGGGCGTATGTAATTGACCATACCGGCCAGCAGGCACCCATTGGTACGCCGGGCGAGCTGTGTGTATCTGGCAATAACCTGGCCCTGGGCTACCAAAACCGCCCAGAGCTTACTGCAGAGAAGTTTATTGACAACCCCTACGAGCCGGGCAATACCATGTACCGCACCGGTGACCTGGCCCGCTGGCTGCCCAATGGCACCATAGAGTTTTTGGGCCGGATTGACCACCAGGTAAAGATCAGGGGCTACCGCATAGAACTGGGCGAAATAGAAAACGCCCTGCGTACCGCTACCGGCGTGGCAGAAGCTGCCGTAGTGGTGAAAAAAGACAACGAAGGGTTGCCTTACCTTTCGGCCTATTTTACCGGCCAGCAAGATGTGCCTACCAGCGACCTGCGCCACCACCTGAGTGAATTGGTGCCTGAGTATATGGTGCCCTCGTGGTATACGTGGCTGGAGGAGTTCCCCCATATGGCCAACGGTAAGGTAAACCGCAAGCTGCTGCCCGAACCACAAATGAGCAGTGCCAACACGGCCGGGTATGTGCCGCCCAACTCGCCCACTGAAATAGCCGTGGCCAGGGCCTGGCAAGAGGTGCTGGGTATTGAGCAGATAGGTGTGCACGACAACTTCTTTGAAATTGGTGGCCACTCGCTCAAAGCCATTCGGGTAATCAGCCGCCTGAAGCAGGCCCTTTCGGTACGCCTTGAACTGAAAGACCTGTTTATGGCGCCCACCATTGCCCAGCTGGCCGTAGTGGCCGAGGGCAGTGATGCCAGTGACTTTAGCCATATACTGCCCATTTTAGAAGCCGAAGACTACGTGGTGTCTGACGGGCAGCGCCGCCTCTGGATTCTGGACCAACTGGAAGAAGAGAAGGCCGCCTTTAATATGCTGCGTGCCTACCGCATTACCGGACTGCTAAACCGCGATGCCCTGCAAAAGGCCATTGACGCCCTGGTAGAGCGGCACGAGATTTTGCGCACTACTTTTGTTGAGCGCGACGCCAACCCACGCCAGAAGGTGCACCCCGCCAGTGCGTATTTTGTGAATATGGCGTTTGAAGACCTAAGCACCACCACCAACGCAGAGGCAACCGCCCAACAGCAGCTGCGCGACGAAGCCATTACTGGCTTTGACCTTGAAAACGGCCCGCTAATGCGTGTGCGCCTGATACAAACCACGGCAGATGACTATTTGCTGCTGGTAAATGTGCACCATATTGTTAGTGACGGCTGGAGCCAGGAGGTGCTGTTTAATGAGCTATTTGCTTACTACGCCACTTATAGTGACGGGGCAGCCAACACCCTGCCTGCTATTGGCATACAGTATAAAGATTATGCTGACTGGCAGCAAAAACAGCTGAGCGGCCAGCACCTGCAGGCCCAGCGCGACTACTGGCTGGAACGCTTTGCCGGTGAGCTGCCGGTGATTGACCTGCCAACTGATAAGGCACGGCCAGCACAAAAAACATACAACGGCCGCAGCCTTACGTTTAAGTTGCCCGCCGCGCAGCACCAGGCCCTGAGTGCCCTGGCTAAAGCAGAGGGGGCCAGCCTGTTTATTGTGCTGCAAAGCATGGTGCATGCCTTTTTGCACCGCTACACCGGGCAAAACGACCTGGTAACGGGCTCGCCAGTGGCCGGCCGCGACCATGGCGACCTTGAAAACCAGATAGGCTTTTACGTAAATATGGTGGCCTTCCGCAGCACGGTGGCCCCAGGCATTACCTTCAGGGAGTACCTGCAAGAGAATAAGGAAAACACGCTGAAGGGCTTTAGCCACCAGGTGTATCCGTTTGACAGGCTGGTTGATGAGCTTGACCTGCAACGCGACCTGAGCCGCAGCCCCCTGTTTGATGTGATGGTGATGCTGCAAAATACGGCTATGGATGAGGGCAGCGACAAAGCCCCCAACCCACAGCATATTTCAGTAAGCCCGGTAGGTGCAGAAGAGCAGCTAACCAAGTATGACCTGACTTTTGGCTTTGCCGAAGGTGACGGCGAGCTGTTTGGCACCGTAGAGTATAATACTGACCTGTTTAGCACACAGCGTGCCGAGCAAATGCGCCAGCACCTGCTGGTGCTGCTCAATGCTGCAGCTGCTAACCCTGATACGCCCCTGCAATCACTCAATTATATGACTGAGGCAGAGCAGAACCAGGTGGTGAAGGGCTTTAACAGTACCCAGGCCCCATGGCCTGAAACAGATACGCTGGTATCGCTCTTTTCGGCTACTGCCCGGCAGCAGCCCGATAATACAGCCATTAAGTTTGAGGGCGAAACCATTACATATGCTGAAGCTGACGCCTATACCAACCGCCTGGCCAATTATTTGGTGGCGCAGTATGGGGTGAAGGCCGGCGACCGCGTTTGCCTGATGCTTGAGCGCTCACAATGGATGCCGCTGTGCCTGCTGGCCATACAGAAGGCCGGCGCAGCCTATGTGCCTATTGACCCTGAGTACCCCGCCCAACGCGTGCAGTATATTGTTGACGATGCCCAGCCTGCGGTGTTGATTACTGACCAGAGCAATGACACCACGCAGGGGCTTTCTATACCACAGTTGAACCCGCTGGTGCAATGGAGCGAACTGCCCGAGCATGACCAACCACTGGCCAGCCAGCCTGCACCAACTGATGTAGCCTATATTATTTATACTTCAGGCAGTACCGGCAAACCCAAAGGGGTAATGGTGCCGCACCGTGGCGCGGTAAACCGCATACACTGGATGCAGCAGCAGTACAACTTTACGCCAGCCGATGTGGTGCTGCAAAAAACGCCGTATGTGTTTGACGTATCTGTTTGGGAGTTCTTTATGACCCTATGCTACGGCGGCACCCTGGTGTGCATACCCAAAGCCACCATATTTGAGCCTGAGCTGCTTACCGAAGCGGTTGAAGCGAATGGCGTAACCATGATGCACTTTGTGCCCAGCATGTTTAGTGTATTTCTTGATGGCATAGAGGCTATTGAGCGCAGCCGCCTTGATAGCCTGCGCCATATATTTGCCAGCGGCGAGGCCCTGAAGCCAGCGCAGGTGCACAAGCACCACCAGCTGCTGGGCTGCCCCTTGCATAACCTGTATGGCCCCACTGAGGCTTCGGTTGATGTAAGCTATTACCAAACCACCGGCCAGGAGCAGGTGGTGCCCATTGGCCAACCCATTGATAATATTGAACTGTACGTGGTAGATGCCCAGCTGCAGCCTTGTGGCATAGGCATTACCGGCGAGATTATGATTGGGGGCGTAGGCCTGGCCCAGGGCTATGCCGGCAAGCCTGAGTTAACGGCCCAGCGCTTTGTTGACAACCCCTTTGCCGAAGGCCAAAAGCTGTACCATACCGGCGACCTGGGCCGTTGGCTGCCCAGTGGCGATATTGAGTATATTGGCCGCAAAGACTTCCAGGTGAAGGTGCGCGGCTTCAGGATTGAGCTGGGCGAGATTGAAAACGCCCTGCTGGCCCACGAGCAGGTAGAAGATGCCCTGGTGATGACAGGCACTGACAAAGAGGGGGTCACTTTCTTAACCGCCTATGTTGCCAGCAGCACCGCGCCAGATGCCAACGAGGTGAAGCAGTTTGTTGGTGGTGCCCTGCCCGAGTATATGGTGCCTGCCTATGTGGTCACCCTTGAGGCCTTTCCGCTTACGCCTAACGGCAAGGTAGACCGCAAGGCCCTGCCCAGCCCAGAGCTGCAGGCCGTACGCACCACGCCTTATGCCGCACCTACCAATGACGAAGAAGCCACCATTGCGGCAATCTGGCAGGAGATGCTGGATATTGACCAGGTGGGCATCAATGACAACTTCTTTGAAATTGGCGGGCAATCGCTCAAAGCCATCAGAATTATTTCGCGCATACAGAAAGATATGGGCGTGAAGGTATCGTTAAAAGATGTGTTTACCTACCCCACCGTGGCCGAGCTGGCCAAGCAGGTGAAGCTGGTAGACTGGCTGCAACGCAGCAATGACGAGGTACTGGACGACGACGATGTGGAGGAGATCACCATTTGATAATTGAAAATTGAGAATGGATAATTGATAACGCTGGGTGGTAATTGAGAATGGACAATGGATAATTGATAACGCCGATTGGTAATTGATAACGCCCTGCTACTGATTTATAGTAGCAGGGCGTTTGCGTATTTAGGTTGTCATTAAACTGTAATTATCAATTGTCACCTATCCATTATCAATTAATTACGTAGCAGGGCGTTTGTGTATCTGTAAGAAAACGGTCAACTCTATTCAGGGATGGTCAAATTATCAATTGTCATTTCTCCATTATTAATTAGTGACATCTTTTTACAATGTAGCTAAGCGGCGGTTTTGGTATTGACTGTGGGGGTGCATACCTTGGGGTTGAGGTTAAAACTGAAAGCTTATGCTGCGCAATTACTTAAGGTCAATCAAGGCGCATTTTCGTCGCCACCCCCGGTACTTTTTCGTGAACCTGTTAGGGCTTACTGTCGGCCTGTTGGCCAGCCTGCTCATGGCCCAGTACGTATGGTACGAGAGTAGCTACGACCGCTTTTTTACCCATAGCAACCGCATTGTGCGCGTAAGCATGTGGTGGAACACCCCCAGCGGCTATAACCAGCATTTTGCCAGGGTAGACCTGCCTTTTATTAACCAGCTGCCCGATGCATTTCCGGAGGTAGAGCAACTGGTTCGCTTTCAGGCCTACCGCCCCCGCAATGTTAAGGTGGGTGAAGACAAGTACCGCGAAAGCTACGCCTTTGAGGCAGATGCCCATGTGTTTGATGTGTTTGATTATGCCCTGGTGGCCGGCAATGCCAAAGAGGCCCTGCAACAGCCCTATTCAGTAGTACTGACAGAAAGTACGGCCCGCAAATATTTTGGCCGTGCCGAAGCCATGGGCCAGGAAGTTGAGGTAGCCCACCCCACCACCGGTGCCCTTGAGCGGTATGTGGTGCGGGGCATTATGCAAGACCCACCCGGTAATACCCACCTGCCCATTACCCTGCTTACCAGCATGCCCAATGCAGAGGCACGGCAGGGCTGGGCCTATACTTACCTGCTGCTGGCCCCCGGCACTGACCTGGCGCAGCTACAGGCCAAGCTGCCTGCATTTGTTATACAAAACCAAATGGACAACCCAGAGTCGCTTTCGCTGCCCCTGCAGGCACTTACAGGTATACACCTGCATTCTGACAAAGCCCGTGAGGTAGTGCCCAACGGCAACGCCAATATTGTGCGCTTTTTTGGGGTGGTGGCGGTGCTGCTGCTGGTGGTGGCCGCCATGAATTTTTCAAACCTGGCCGCTGCCAGAACCATTGACCGCTTCAAAGAGGTGGGCATCCGCAAGGTGCTGGGCTCTGGCAAGGGGCAGCTGGTGGCATTTTTTATGACAGAGTCAATGGCACTCAGCGTGGTGGCCGGGCTGTTGGCCACAGTAGCCATGGTGGCCCTGTTGCCTGCCTTTAACCAGCTGGCCGGCACCCAAATGGTATTGCAACCCGGCCGCACCGCTTTGCTGGTGGTGGTGGCTACCGGGTTAATTGGCCTGGTGGCCGGGCTGTACCCCTCGTTGTTTTTTACCAGAAAAATACCGGTACAGGTGTTGCGCAATGCCAGCAGTGCCAAAACAGCGGCTGGCAGGCTGGGCTTCAGGCAGGTGATGCTCACCTTTCAGTTTATGGTAAGCTTTGCCCTGATAGCCGGCACCCTCATTAGCATGCAGCAGTTTAACTACCTGCAAAGCAAAGGGCTAGGCATGCAAAAAGAGCAAATTGTGGCCATTAGAGAAATTAATGACCAGGTGCTTGACGGGGCCGAGGCACTGAAAACCGCCTTTAGCCAGCTGCCCGGCGTGGTGGGCGTGAGTGCCGCCATGGAGGTGCCCTCAAGAGAAATTCGTGATGCCGGTAAGGTTACGTTTAGCCACCTGCCCGCTAACGAGAATGTGGTGAGTATGGATATACAGCTGGTAGACCTCAATTTTGTTGAGTTTATGGGCATTGAGTTGCTGCAGGGCGAGAAGTTTACCGACCGCCCTGCGCTGAAAAGAGCGCTGCCAGCTAAAGAAACTGTGTTTGATTATATAAACGGGGGCACCCGGGCCTACCTGATCAATGAAACGGCTATGAAGCTGGCAGGCATTGAGCACCCCGAGGCTATTATTGGCCAGCAGATTAACTGGGACAATAATTTTATGACGCTGGCCAAAGGGCCGGTGATTGGGGTGGTGAAGGATTTTCATCAGGAAACCCTGCGCAACACGGTTGACCCACTGGTAATGGTGTACGACCCACTGTTTTGCCGTAATATTTTGATTAAGATCAAGCCCCGGCAGGTACGCCAAACGCTGAGCCAGATAGAGGCTACATGGAACAGGCAATTTCCTGACCTGCCGTTTGAGGCTGTGTTTCTTGATGATTTGTTTGCCCGCCTGTACCAGCAAGAGCAGCAGCAGGTTAAGCTGCTGGCCATTTTTAGTGGCCTGGCCATTTTTATTGCCTTTTTGGGCATTGCAGGCTTGCTGACGTACCTGACGCAACGCCGCCTGAAGGAGATTGCTATTAGAAGGGTGCTGGGCGCCACGTTTGGCACATTGGCCCTGATGCTGGGCAGCCGCCTGGGCCTGCTGGGGCTGGCTTCGGCCCTACTGGCCGCACCCATTACCTTGTGGGTAATGCGGCAGTGGCTTACGCAGTATGCTTACCGGGTGGCCACCGGTGCCCTACCTTTTGTGGTGGCTGCCAGCCTGTTACTGGTACTGCTTACTATTACCATACTGTGGCAAACCCGGTATGCGTCAAGCCAAAACCCCGCAAAAGTACTAAAACAAGAGTAGCGGTAAGTAACGCAAAGATGCGCCTGGGTGCTAGCATAAGCAACCTTAAGGGATAAATATTTTTTGGTTAAAATAACTTAACATTTAAGGGCTTGTTTTGATAAGCCATGTCCTTATTTTTGCGCCTATATTTTAAATCTCACAATTATATCACCAAGCTATCGTGAAAAACTTAATGATTGTTGCTGTGGTAGCCATCACCGTATGGTTCACAGCTTGCGTTAACTCAGAAGAAGTAACCGCCCCCAACACCACTGGCAATAGCACTATTGCTACTGAAAAAAGTACTACTACTGCAACTACCGGCTGGAGCCAGTTTACCCACGTGCCCCAAGGCATTCTTGATGAGGCCGACAACGTTTGGGGCAGCGTGCCGCCAGCGGTAACCATTGCTTTTTCGTACAATGGTGTTGATTTAGAAGACGGCTGGAATTTTAGCGTATGGGCACCCGGTGTTCGTTGCGATGTAGGCGAAGAGACCCCTTATTACAACCGTGGTTTCTTAACTACTGATGAAGGCTTTGTTTTTCTTGAAGAAGATGATCTTTGTGACCTTGAGTCATTTGTTCTTGACAATCGCCAGGGTGGCTGGTTTGACTATGTATGTGGTCCTGACAGCAGAAACGTAGCCTACAATGGCGACCCAGTATTTGTTTACGTACGCCTGTGGTGCGAATAGCACCCGGCTACGCATTTTAACCCGTTCAGAATAAAAGCGCATGCCCTGGCATGCGTTTTTTTGTTGGTCATGACCACTTCAACTGCTCAATTTATCACTTCGGCTATAACTAGTACTACTACTGTGGTGTACTTAAACCAAAAGCCTATTTTAACGGTAAGTATGCTAAAGACATTTTTTATTGCCCCAATGTTTGTGGCAATTTGCATGACAGATCATTAGAATGAACAGCCGACAACCGGCACTGGCTCATGGGTAGCCAGTGTCGGCCAAGTTGGCTTTTTCAGCAACAATCAACAATCGTTTCGGGTATCAGCAATATTCAGCACACGCCATTTGGCCCCGTCATAAAAAAGAGTAAACACATTAATGCCGCAATGGTGCAGGGCCTCATCCAGGTAAAACTTATAATCCATCCACACGCTGGCAAGGTTGCCGTTTAGCTGCACCCGCACCTTGCTAATCTGCTCATCCCACACCTGTTCTTTGCGCTTGCCAACGGCTTTTACAAAACCTTCATTAGGCGTACGCCTGAAAAAAGGCTTGCCGTCTTTGCCGGTGCCCACACTGGTTAGGGTGGCATCTTCAATAAACAGGGCACGCATGGCCTCACCGTCGCTGGCGCGCATGGCATCAAAAAAGGCATACACAGCGGCTTTGGCCCCTTTTTCACTCAGCTCATCGGCTACAGGGGCAGTAGGGCTGGCTGCCACAAACAACAGCGCAAGCGCTGCTAAACTCAATAATCGGGTTACTTGTCTGGTCATGGTGCTTACAGGTTTTTAAGCCAGGCCTCGCGCAATGCCTGCTGGGCAGTGGTAGGGGTGGCGTCAACTTCAAACAGGTGCTTTTCTACCTCGGGTATTTCAATAAAAGTCAGGTCAAGGTCCTGGCGCTGGCCGGCACGCTCTACTGTCAATTGGTAGGCATCGCCCGGCTCCATTTGCCGCAGCTGGCTCACTATGCTTCTAATATTGGCCATGGTAATCTCCTCGCCATTAAAGCCTGCGTACAGATCGCCGTCTTGCAGGCCCATCGCCTTCAGCTTGGCTTCAACATCGCTCACCACCAGGTGCTCGCCATTAAATGACAATGAGTAACCTACTGAGCCCACTGTATTGCCGGTGGCACGCGCTGGGGTATAGCTAATGCCCAGCTTTTTAAAATAATCGGCCACGGGCAACGGGTTGGCGGCCTTGACATACTGGTTAAAAAAGTCGGCCACCTCGGGGTAGGTAATCTGGGTAAAATAATCGAAAAACTCATCTTCAGAAAATGCCCTTGAGGGGCCGTAGGTTTTGGCCAGCTCATTCATGACCTCTCTGAGGCCCCGCTTACCGCCCGATAGCTCCAACAGCTTAATATCCAACAGGGTGCCCACCACAGAGCCACGCATATAAATATTGCCGTACTGCTGTTGCCCCTCTTTTTCAAAAGAGGTAAGCGAGAGCTGCACCAGGCTGTAATCGGAATCGTACGATTCATCCGCCTCCAGCTTTTCAGTAACCCGGCCCAGGTACTCGGGCAGGTCAATCATGTTCGCCCTCAGCTGCATGGCGTCACTGGCCCACTCGGTTACCCCTTCATACAACCACAGGTGCTGAGAGGGGGTGGGCGTTTCAAAGTTAAACGACTCAATAATTTCACTGTGAATATTGAGGGGGGTTACCACGTGAAAAAACTCATGGGCGGCCGTACTGATAATGCGCGAGGCGTACTCATCAGTCAGCTCAGCCTCGCGGTACACATACTCAGAGCTGTAGCTGTGCTCCCAGGCGCCCCAGCTTTCGTCTTCAAAATGGTACAGAAAAGTGTACCTGTTTACGGGCAGCTGCACCAAAAAATCTTCGGCAGCGGCCAGCATACCGGTCATGGCATTCAGCAGCTGCTCAGAGGTAATCAGCCCGGTTTTTGAATAAGTAAAAATATCTACATCAGCCCCGCTAAGCTGGGTAGTGGCCTTGGTCAGGTTGCCCAGCAATATGGGCGAATCTACCGCATGGTCAAAATCATTGGCCAGCAGGGTGTTGCCTTTTTGCTCTAAGGGGGTGCCTATGGCCCAGGCCTCAGGGTAATCTAAGGCAATGGTAAAGGGCTGCTTTTGCATGCCGGTTACGTAGCCCAGCACGCAGTGGGTGTTAATCAACACATGGTCGTCTTCAATAGAAGTGCCGCACATCTTGTACACGCGGCCGTTGCTGCCGTCGCCGGGGTTGTCCCACGTTTCAGAAATTTCATACGTCACGCTGCGCACCTTGCCGGGCTCGCTCAAGCGGTACTGGTTCATGCCCAGGGCCTCGGTGGCTACTTCATTGCCCTTTTTGTCGAAAGCCTTGAAATTGCTCACGTAGCGGCCAATATTCATGGTTTGGTAGGTGCCGGGGGCGGTGGCAGCAAACTGAAACACATTATTTTCTGCCTTAAGGCCCTTGCCCTTAATGGCCAGCCGCACCTTAAAAGTATCGTCGCTGCGGTTGTTCAGGTCAATGGTATAATTAAACTGCTTTTGCTTCAGGTGCTGGGCCTGGGTGGTATAGGCCGTAAACAGGCAGGCGGCTGCCAGTAGCATCAATAAGTGTTTTTTCATTGTTTACCTTTAGTATCAGTTGGTATGGGTCAATATTGGCTGTTAAGCGAATCTGTAAGCATACAGCAGATTATCGGTTTATGCAACTAGTTTTTGACAAACGCCGGGTTTGGCTGGTTTGGGACTGGGTGGGGTGTGGTCATGCAGGGGTGTTAAGCTGAGCAAAAAGCTGAGCCTGGAGGCTCTAGGGAGGTAGGTACGAGCCTGGAGGCTCGCACCAGCGTAATCTAATAGAACTAGCCCCGCAACAGTAAGCCATAACACGCACTACCACGTGCTGGCTGCCTGTTTGTAACCAGCAGTTACACATTTGTGAAGCAATTCGGGAAGTTAAGGCTTCCGGGCCATCGGGAAGCCTTATCCGGACGGTCTGGAAGCCTTATCCTGAAGGTCCGAAAGCCTTATTCTGAAGTTCTGAAAGCCTTATTCTGAAGTTCCGAAAGCCTTATTCTGTACCTCTGAAAGCTTTATTGTTAACCTCTGGTAGCTTTATTGTTGACCCCTGGTAGCTTTATTGT
>CAZXTW010000106.1:0-12240 GCA_964643525.1 uncultured Roseivirgaceae bacterium | reverse complement strand
GCTGATACTTATGATGAAAGTTGCTGCTTCAACTCTTCCAACTCCTGTTGGCTTAACTCAGTATATTCAATGATTTCTTCATCGCTAAGCTTGCCAAACTTAAGCATCTTCATTGCTGCTTTTCTGGCTTTTTCTAAACTGCCGATCGCTTTACCGCGAACCTCACCTTCATGGAAGAACCCTTTAAAAACAGCATTATCTCTAATTGATATTCCGGTGCTCATCGCTAAATCATCTTTGTTGTGTTTGATCACTTCATCTAAGTTATGCAAACTGCTCATGGATACCAATTGCAGTACAAATTTGTCTACCTCTGCTTTGTTACGGCAAACAGCCTTGAGCCGTTTCAGTACTTTAACAACAAAGTTGTATTCCCGAGTAAAGCACAAACTCTGCTCAATTAGCATGTAACCTGCACTACTCAAACCTATTTAACCTATGCCCAGTTGGCAACGATTGATTAAATTCGCGGCATGAGCAAGAAACAAGTCTGGGAGGTTGAGCCATTAAAAGGCATAGGGCCCGTACAATTGGGTATGGCACAAAGTGCCGTGCAGCAGGCATTGGGCCAGCCCGAGCAGGTGCTGCATGAAGAAGACAGCACCGTGCATGTGTACCTGCAAGAGCAGTTTTTTGTGTTTTATGATGACAACCAACAGGTAGCCGACCTAGAAGCGAAGGCCTTTCAGTCGGCCACGCTCACCATTAAGCTGTTTGGCCTGGATGTGTTTGCCCATAATGGCGACGACCTGGTGCAGGAAATTGAGCGGATTTCAGATAGCTTTTATGACCCCAACGACCCGGCCAACCCCTACAGCTTTACTTTTTCTGAATTGGGCCTCTCGCTGTTTCGCCCTGTTATACCTGCCGACTATGAAGACGATGAGGAAGATGACGAGCACGGCAAAGGTCTCTTTTTTCAGTCGCTGGGCCTCTCCCTGCCAGAGCCAGCAGATGGCCAAACAGCTTAATTACTGACCATAATCATATAAGCCACCCAAATCAAAGCAAATACTGACAGGTACAGGTTACGAATGGTTACCGACCAGAATGCACTTGAATAGGTCAATGTTTTGCCCCGGTAACGGTCTACATTCATATCAAACACTGCCAGGGGTGTTTTCAGGTACTTCGGTTTTATATTTTTCATCTTTCTACCTGAAGCTTCTTTATACACCTCCCTAAAGAGGCGCTCCTGCCTCAGGTAGTAGGCATCTAAAAACCAGAAGATCACCACCATAGGCAAAGCAATGAGTAATATCTCATCTTCTTTGGTGCTGGCAGCTAAAGCCAGCAAGGCCGATACCAGGGTAACAGCCAGCCCTTTTACCTGAAATGAGTTGGTGTTGAGGCGGGTCACTACAGCCTGAATAAACTCTAAATGCTTAATCTGTTTATTTATGTCTTCACTCTTTTTCTGATCTTCAACTTCTTCTCCCATGGTGGTGTACTTCTTATGTAATGGAATCTAGTGCATACAGCTTAGAGCTGAACAGAAGCAAATTAAATCAGCTTAGTCAAATAAACATTATAACTGTACTAAGCTTGGGCCTAATGCCTGCGGTTGTATTAGTTCTTTTCAGGTGAAAGGGCTTTGTAGACCACCCCGGCCAAGATTGCGCCTATTATAGGGGCTACCCAAAACAGCCATAGTTGGCCAATGGCCCAATCGCCCACAAACAAGGCCTGGCTGGTGCTTCGTGCCGGGTTTACTGAGGTATTGGTTACTGGTATACTTATTAAGTGTATCAACACCAAGCCCAGGCCTATGGCCAACCCGGCAAAACCCTTGGGTGCTTTGGTATGCGTTGCCCCCAGTATGATTATTAAAAAGAGAAAGGTCATGACTACCTCGGTCACTAATGCCGAAAGCATGCTGTAACCGCCTGGCGAGTGCTGACCATAGCCATTGGCTGCAAACCCGCCCAACTCAAACCCTGGCTTGCCGCTGGCAATGATGTATAAAATACCTGCCCCGGCAAGTCCGCCCAGCACCTGGGCCCCAATGTAAGGCAACAGGTCTTTTTTATCAAAACGGCCACCCACCCACAAGCCTATTGATACCGCAGGGTTCAGGTGGCAGCCTGATATGTGGCCAACTGCGTAGGCCATGGTCACTACGGTTAAACCAAAAGCTATTGATACCCCTACAAACCCAATGCCCAACTCCGGAAAGCCTGCCGCCAATACGGCACTGCCACACCCGCCCAGTACCAACCAAAATGTTCCGATAAATTCAGCTATTAATTTTTTCATGTTAGTGTGTTGATTGTTTTGTGTAATTATTAGTCTGTTAATACAAGGAGCAGCCTTCCCTCCCGCAAAAAAGCATTCGCCTTCGGGTTCCTTAGCCACAATATACGGAATTATTAACCACATTAAACTTCTTTTAAAAATATGCCGTGGTGGCCACAGCCATTATTGCCATAACCTATAAGGGTTCACTGATATTTACCAAGGCTATATAGCCTACAGCCTTATCAATTGGACTGGCATTGGGCTATGACCGATATTTGTACCAACAAAACAACAAACAATTAAAACCGCAACCATAATGGAAACCCTCACAGCAACAACCGTTACCACACAGCAAATAGCCAAAGCTTTAAACAGCCTGCTGGCCAATTACCAGATTCATTACCAAAACCTGCGGGGCTTTCATTGGAACATACAGGGCCCGCAGTTTTTTGATTTGCATGCCAAGTTTGAAGAGCTGTATACTGAAAGTGCAGAGCATATTGACGAGGTGGCCGAGCGCATTCTTGCCCTTGACCAACGCCCCCTGCACACTTTTCAGGCGTACTTGAACGAGGCTGAAATTAAAGTATACCAAGACGTGCACGATGCCCAAACCTCAGTACGTGCCATTGTGGAAGGCCTGCAAGTACTGGTGCAAATAGAAAAGCATATTCTACAGCTGGCCTCAGCGGCCGAAGATGAAGGCACTGCCTCGCTGGTATCAGACCTGATTAAGGGCCACGAAAAAAATATCTGGATGTTTAAGGCCTACCTGCAATAGCAGGTGGCTATCCATTAAAATATTATTACTCAGTAATCGTCTACAATATTGTAGATCAGATTATGACATAACCCGCGTAAAGATTTGTAGAAAGATTCATTCAAGTAAAGTTTAGCTATTCATCGTCTAAAAAAAGCACCCGCCTCGGGTGCTTTTTTTATTGCCCTGCCGTGTACGCTATGAAGTACCTTTTGCACCAGCCCAAAACACTAATTCAATAACACTTAAGTAACTAGGTAACGGCAAAATTATAGGCTACCTTTTGCTCGACCCCACTAAACAGCTATCAGATATTTTTAAATGTAAACCTATATCAGGACTGTTTTAAATATTTTTAATTGGTATAAACATATAGCTCATTTTTTACTTTATACTTTAAATAAATAGTCTATCATGCATTATATTTATAATGTATCATTTCACACCACTACCTATTATACACCTATCTGCCTAAGCAGCTATTAATTCAAGGTTATAAAACACCATACAATCATCTTCATTGCCTCATTATTTAACAAGGCAAAAAGTAACGCTATTCACTTCACTAATTAACAATAACTATACCTCTATTATATTATAACCCACGTGGTTTGAATTACTATGCTAGTAACCTTTAATATTTAAGTTATGTACCAATCTATCCTTACAACCAATTCATTGAAATGTAATGGTTCAACACCAAATCAACTTCACCTGGCCATGTATAGGGTATTTACCCTTGATACAAATGGCACCAGCCTTAAGGCAAAGGCAAACCACATGGGGTCATGTTGGTTATTTACCAGTTTAATTAATTAATAACCTTATGATGGACCAACCAAAACCTAACGAGCCAATGCTTTGCCATGAAATGTTTGAAGCACAGGCTCTGCGCACCCCACAAGCAATTGCTATCCGCTTTAATGAAAGTACCCTCACCTACCAGGAACTAAACACCCGTGCCAACCAGTTGGCATATCACCTCAAGCAACTTGGTGTAGCCCCCAACGTACCTGTTGGGCTATGCATTGACCGTTCTTTTGATATGGTTGTGGCTTTGCTGGGCATTTTAAAAGCTGGCGGGGCATATGTACCGCTTGATCCTGCCTACCCTCATGATCGCCTTGTTTATATGCTGCAAAACGCCAGGGCCCCTGTGCTGGTAACTCAAAAAAAACTGGCCCAATACTTTGTAGCAGGGCCACATACCACGGTTTGTATTGATGCTGAGTGGCCCACGGTTACCAGGTGTGACGATAACAATTTAATGGCACCCATTACTGCCAACAACCTGGCTTATGTTATCTATACATCAGGCTCTACCGGTAAACCCAAAGGCGTGGCCATGCCCCACGAGCCATTGGTCAATTTAATTAAGTGGCAAAATACACAAACCAAAACCATACAAGGCCGCACTTTGCAGTTTACCC
Source organism: uncultured Roseivirgaceae bacterium (assembly GCA_964643525.1). Taxonomy (GTDB): domain Bacteria; phylum Bacteroidota; class Bacteroidia; order Cytophagales; family Cyclobacteriaceae; genus CAZXTW01. The sequence continues at coordinate 7,812 of CAZXTW010000106.1, read as the reverse complement.
CGCTTAGCTTTGATGTATCGTTTCAGGAAATTTTCGGCACCCTCAGTCTGGGTGGCCAGCTGGTACTGATCAATGACCAGAAGCGCCGTGACCCCGACTACCTGCTACAGCAACTGATTGACAAAAAAATTAACCGACTGTTCCTGCCCTTTGTGGCACTCAACCAATTGGCCGAAGCCATTACTTATACTGGTAAAGTACCTGAAAGCCTGATTGAAGTTATTACTGCCGGCGAGCAATTGCGCATTACCCCTGCTATTACCAGTTGGTTTAGCCAGGTGCCCAATGGCACGTTAAGTAACCATTATGGCCCTTCAGAAAGCCACGTGGTTACAGCCTGTACGCTAAGTGGCAACCCCAGCAAATGGCCCACTTTGCCACCTATTGGTAAAGCTATAACAGGTGCTGCTATTTATATTTTGAACCCGCAAACCCTTGAGCCTGTTGCTGGGGGCGCAACCGGCGAAATATACATAGGTGGCATAAGCCTGGCCGCAGGCTACCTGCACCGGCCCGACATTACCGCAGAGCGCTTTTTAATGCGTATCAATACTTTAAGTGGCCGGGGCCCCTATTACAAAACCGGCGACCTTGCCCGCCGCTTACCAGATGGTGATATTGAATACCTGGGCCGCACTGACCAGCAGGTGAAGATCAGAGGAGTGCGGATTGAGCCCGGCGAAATTGAAAGCGCGCTTGAGCAACACCCTGAAGTAAAAAAGGCAGTGGTTATTGCCCGCGAAGATGTACCTGGCGATAAACGCCTGGTGGCTTATGCCACCGGCCGTGCCAACCAATCTGAGCAAGAAGTACTGCACCAGTTAAAGTCACAGTTGATTGACTCAATGGTGCCAAGTGCCCTGGTATGGTTAAGCAGTTTTCCGCTAACGCCCAGCGGTAAGGTAGACAAACGGGCATTGCCCGTGCCCCAGTACAAACGCCTGGTAGCTAACACCACATATGTTGCACCTGAAACAGCTACCGAAGTGGTCTTGGCCGATGTATGGAAGGGGGTTCTTAACCTGGACCAGGTGGGTGTTCATGATTCATTTTATGACCTGAGCGGCGACTCGCTCAAAGCGGTGCCCTTAATGCGGCGCGTGTGCAAGGCGTTTAGCCTTGATTTTCCCGTACTTGCCCTGTTCGAAACCCAAACCATTTATGCTTTAGCACAAATGATTGATGCCCGGTTAGACCAACGGCAAACTATAGCAGGCAATTCCTCTACCTGCCTTGCAGCCAATGGTCTATCTAAAGAGCAGCTACTGGCAGATACCCTGCTTGACACTGCCATTACCTGCACGGCACCGCCAGTGAACACTGCCAGGCCACCGCAACACATTTTGCTTACAGGGGTAACCGGTTTCTTAGGGGCGTTTTTACTGGCCGAACTGCTTGATACAACCACCGCTGACGTGTACTGCCTGGTAAGGGCTCAAGACCTTGATAGCGGTGCGCGTCGCATTCAGCACAACCTACAGAAGTACCAGCTCTGGCATACTGAGTACTCAGCCCGCATTATACCTGTAGTAGGCAATTTGGCTATGCCACTTTTGGGCCTTAGCCAGTTTACGTTTAATCAACTGGCAAGTACCATTGACAGTATTTACCATGCCGGGGCCGACCTGAGTATGGTAAAACCCTACGCTGACCTGCGCGCGGCTAATGTAAGCGGCACACACAACCTGTTGTGCCTGGCCGCTGAAGATACCCTGAAGCCCTTCCATTTCATTTCTACCCTTGATGTTTTTGAGGTACACGGGCAGGCCTTTGGGAATAAAACCATTCATGAAGATAGCTTTGCCCATGTAGAAACCGCCATGGCGCTTGGTGGTTATGCCAAGAGTAAATGGGTGGCTGAGCGGCTTGTTGAGGCAGCAAGGCAAATGGGCCTGCCTGCCTGTATTTACCGGCCCGGTATGGTAACAGGCCATAGCCAAAGTGGGGCCACTAATACGGGCGATATGCTGAGCCGGCTCATCAAGGGCTTTGTAGGGGTAGAAGCCGCCCCACAGCTTGATACTGTGTTTAACCTCATTCCGGTAGATTACCTGAGCCGCAGCATTGTGCAACTGTCACTCAGTACCAATTCGTACGGTAAAAACTTTCATTGCATTAACCCACAGCCAGTGCCTATGCAACAGTTTTTAAAGCTGCTCAGTGACTTTGGTTATACCGTGCGTACTGTGCCCCAGGCTCAGTGGGAGGCATTGTTGCATGACCATGATGAACAGGTTGATGACTTGCTGCATGTTTTAACAGGCAAAGCCGAAGGTAGTGCAGTAAGTTACCTTGAGCAATCATCACTGGCAGCAGGCCTGAGTGTGAGGTGTACCAACGTTACTCATGGGTTAGCTAAAAGTGCCATTGCCTGCCCTACAGTTACCTCGCAGTTACTCAAAAATTACTGTCAGTTTTTTGCTGATGTTGGCTTTCTGATACCTGCCTAATACACAGTCCTGTTTATAAATGAATGTAAAAGCCCTTTTCGTAATCATGAAAAGGGCTTTTTACCTTTACTGTACTTGCCCAATTATACATTGCACCATTCTATTGCATGACCTTATACCTAGTCAAGTGATTGACCGTGAAACTGCTGTACCATGGTCATTGGTACTGCTTACCATCGCCGTTAGGACTACTGTACCACCACCGTTGTGACTACTGTACCATCATCGTTGTGACTACTGTACCATCATCGTTGTGACTACTGTACCAATGGCAATGAGACAGAATAATACCACAACAAATAAGGTAAGTACAATTACCTGGCTTTGTATCAATTAAACTGCACCATTAATGTAGTGCCTTGGGGTGAGGTGTTTTGTAACACCAGTTGGCTGTTCAACTTTTTTAAGAAGTCAATGCAAAGGCTCAGGCCAAGGCCTGTGCCTTTGTCGCGGCTGTCTTCCTGGGTTTTCAATATAGGCTCACCCTTAAGCAGGGCCTGCCATATTTCTGTTTTGAGGCCTGTACCGGTATCACTGATATACACATTGGTGGCCCCATGCTCTGTTTTGGCCGTGAAGGTAATCTGCCCCCCTTCAGGGGTAAACTTCAGAGCATTGTTCAGCAGGTTACGGAATACAAAATCGGCCACATTGGCATCAGTATGCAGGCTGCACTGTGCTGGCAGATCATTGACAACGGCAATACGTTTCATTTTTATGACAGAGCTGTACAGGGCTATGTTCTTTTCAATGACCTGGCCCACATCTACTGGTTGCTTATTGATTTGTATGCCCCCCTGCTGGTTTAGCGACCATGACAGCAGGTTGTGGGTAAGCTGATCAACCCTGCTGAGCTCAAGCAGCATTTCATCGGTATAGCTGGCTATCTGGTGTTGGCTCATGCTGTCAGCATGTTCCGAAAATACCCTGAAAAAGGTGCGCAGGTTAATGAGCGGGCTTTTCAGGTCATGGGCAATGATTGAAAAAAAGCGGTCGCGGGTTTTGATTAAGCTGTTCAATAATTTATTTGATTGGCCCAGCCTTCTGTACAACACCAGGCCAACCCCAAGGCCCACCAGGCACAGTACAGCTACAATGGTTATAAAGAGTATTTTATTATTGCTTTCTTTAAGCTCCAGGGCCTTGATCTGGTTGCTCATGGCCAGTTGCTTTATCTCCTGGTCTTTTGTTTCAGTCTCATACCGCTCCATCAGCTCAGCACTTTGCTCAGTCAGTAAGGCTTTATTAATACTGTCTTTGTGGCTGTATTCCTTCCTGGCTACTTCTAAAGCCTGTTGCATGTGGTGATAGGCCGAGTCTGACTTGTTGAGCGCATGGTAACTTTTGGCCATGTACTGATGTATTTGTGCTTCCATCTCGATGTCATTCAAAAACCCTTCTGTAAAGCGCAAGCCGGTGGTGAGGTACTTTAATGCATCGGCATAATTTTTTCTGTAGTATTGACAAATACCCGTTTCAATTAACAACAGCCTGTAATAAATATGCTTGGGCTTTACATGTGCTGCAATGTTGTGTAAGTAGTAGTAGGCACTATCATATGCCTGCTGCTTAATAAGCAATTGGCCTATTTGATGCGAAGCAATTGATATGTCTAACGTATCATTTACCTTACTTGCATACTTAATTGCCTCTCTGTAATAGTGTAATGCAGAGTCATATTGCTGGTTCTCTTCCATATACTCAGCTAAAAAAGTAGCCATGGTACCAAACAGGTACCACTGCTCTATTTTTTTTGCCAGTGCGTAGCCTTCCCTCATGTAGGGGTATGCCTTTTCCCAGTTTTTCATTCTGGTGTGCATAATAACCATAGCCTCTATGGCTTCTCCTAAATCAGTGGGCTCAGCTATGTACAGTTTATTCAGTATGTAGCTTTGATTGAAGTAATAAATGGCACTATCAAAGTTGGCGGTATGATCATCAAAGTCATACATAAAACCCATGATGTGGTAGGCAAACGCCAGCAGCGTGGTGTCGCCAACCTGCGTGGCCAGTTGCACCGCCTGCCGCCCGGTTTGTAGGGCTGTGTCATACTGTGCTAAAAAGTAAAAGTACCTTGCGGCATTCAGGTAACCGTAAACAATTTTACTTTTGGCTTCAGCGTTTGAGCAGGCCTGTAATAAGGCAATAGACTGGTTAATGTCATCATACAGTGTAGTATCATGCCGGTTTTCATAGGTTAGCCTTACATACCCCTGCCAGTATTTGATATAGCCCAGGTCACACGAGTCAGTGGCCATAGTTTTGGCAGAGTCCATCAACTCTAAAAACACAAACCGGTGACGGAGCTCAGCATTGGTATTGATTGAATCAAATATGGTTTGTATCTGTGGGTTTACATATTGGTAGGTATCCTGTGCGCTTGCTGGGCTGCAAATAACAATGCAGAACATAAACGCCAGTGTGTATTTAGTCAAAACAAATTGAGGTAGCTGCATAACATGGGTTACAGTTTGGGTTCAAGCAATTGCTTAAGCTAGTTAATGGCTTTATTACAAATAGTTGAACCTTTAATATACACAGTTATGCGTTACAATTGGGGCGTTATTAGAAGTACTTTGTACCTATGGCCAATAATCCGTTCGTCTTTATGGTATAAAACAAAAAGCCTCCCCCATAGCCATGGAGGAGGCACCCTAATTACCTTATGAGCAGTACTTGGCAGGTAACCCTAAATTTTAATGACAATGCGGCCCGCAGGCTTCTCATTTTTTAGCCTGGCAATGGCTTCATTCACATGCTCAAGTGAAAAAACTTCTACATGGGCACCAATGCTGTGGCGGTCAGCAAAGGTCAACATATCAGCAATAGTGTACGGGCTACAGTCAGGGCACGAGCCTATTGTTTTTTGGCCCATCATCAGCTCAAAAACAGAAATATCGTTCAGTGGTGGGGCCACCCCGGCAAAATGTAAGTGGCCCTTTTTACTTAAGGCCTCCAGGTAGCTGTTCCACTGTAGCTCAACGTTTACTGTTGACATAATAAAGTCATACGTATTTGCCAGGGCGGCCAGGGCCTCTTTATCGCGTGAGTTCACAAAATGTGCCGCACCCAGTTCACGGGCTTTGGACTCTTTATTGGCACTGCTTGAAAATACGGTTACTTCACACCCCCATGCTGAAAGAAATGAAACCGCCAGGTGGCCCAGGCCACCAAAGCCTACCACCCCAACGCGGTCAGTTGCTTTAACCTGATGCTGCACCATGGCGTTAAAAACAGTGGCACCGCCGCAAAGTAGTGGCCCCACAGCCGTTGACTCAAGGCGGTCTGGAATAGGCACCACCCAGTTTTTATGTGCCCGCACATGGCTGGCAAAACCACCATGTGGGCGCATCACTATGGGTATGGCATCGTTGCAAAGGTTGGGGTCGCCAGTTACACAATACTGGCAAGTACCACAGGTTTCGCCTATCCACCCTATGCCTACACGCTGGCCTGGCTTTACGGTGGTTACTTCCTGGCCAATGGCAGATACTGTACCTACAATTTCGTGGCCTGGCACAAACGGGTACTCGGTCATTTCCCAATCATTATACAACATGCTCAGATCGCTGTGGCAAATGCCACAATACTGCACTTTTACTTCTATTTCGTGGGCAAGTAAGGCACCTGCCTCATAGGTATAGGGTTCAAGCAAAGCCCCTGGCTCTGCTGCTGCATAAGCTTGAATTGTTGTCATAATAAACAGTTAATTGTTTGAGGTAAATCATTAGTTTAGCTCGGCTTGTGGCCATATACACTGTTGTAGGCATCAACAGCCTTTTTTAGTACATGGGCCAGCTTTACTGGCCTGCCTTCCAGGTTATTATGGGCAACTACCTGCCTCAGGCTATCGCCCAACCTATGGGTAACGGTATGGTCAAACGGTTCGCCTGGTCTGTTCATACTGGCCCGTATGCGGTGCCGCTTTAGTAGCTCAACATACTCGTAACTACAATAGGGTATGCCACCTTTGGTATGGTGAATGAGGCCACTCAAATCAGCTTCGGCCGTATCAATGGCCATTTGCAATGTTCTGAAGCTGTACAGGGCATTGAGCTGCTCAGCCACCTGGTAGCCAACCACCTGCAACGTATACGCGTCGCTAATAATGGTCAGGCAGTAGCTTGTGCCTTGCCAGCGCCAGTACATAATGTCTGTCAGCCAGAGCCGGTTGGCCTGAACCGGCCTGTAGCTTTCGGCCAGGTTGGGGTACTTTCTGTACCAGTGCTTTGACTGCCTGACGGGCGCCTCGCGCTGGCGGTTTTTGGCCAACAGGTTGTGGCTTGAGAGCAAATCAAAAAATGCATCGCGCCCTATACTAATGCCTTCGGCTTCAAAATCAGCCTTTAATAAATTAAACAGGCCACGACCGTTTAGTTTTGGCTGGTGCATGCGCAGCCTGAGCACTTTATCAATTACTGTATAATGTGTTGCAACCAAACTGTCAAGTTTGCCATAGTACTTATAATAGGCTTGCCTGCTCAGCCCCAATAGCTGGCACAGCTCACCAACACTTACCGTGGCGTGGTGCATTTTCATCAGTCTGACAGTTTGGTGAACTACTTTTTTCTGATGCTGATTCCGTACTCCTGTTCAGCCAAATCAATCATTTTCGAATACGCTTCTGCCAGTAACTCAGCATACTGTAAAGCCTTTTGTAGTGATTGCATCTGTTTCGTTGCATCATTCAATACATTCTGGTTGGGTTGCGGTGTTTGCATACTACTTGTTGTTCATGTGTTTGTACTAATATTTTTCAGGTGTTTAAAAGGCAACAAATCTGGTACGGGCCACTTTTTTATTGCGTCGCACTTCAATCAGGTATACCCCCGCCGGCAGGTGGCCCAGCGGCACCTAATACTGGTCGTGCACCCGCTGGTCTGGTATGTTCTGGCTTTGGGTTTTCCATACAATATGCACCACTACGGGCATCACAATGGGCAGTTCATCTTCAGCTTCAGGTCGGTTTTTGTGGTTAGCCAGGTAATGGTTTCAAATAAGCCGTAAACCGGCTATACAATGACTTCATAGCTGATTGGTGCTTTACTTCTATTATTTACCCACCACAAACCTTTGCCTGGCCACCCGGCCCTGCCGCAACACTTCAATCATATAAACACCTGAGGGTATATTGCTTAACGGCAGGTTATAGCTGTTTTTTACTTGATTGTAGGCCTGATGGTAAACTTCCCTGCCCTGAGGGTCGGCAATGCTAATGTAGGTCGAGGCATCAATCGCATGTACCGCAGGGTTTTGTTGTGCACCATCTTCCGGGTCAGCCACTGAAACTGATATTTGATGCCTGGCTGGGTTTGGTGCAACAGCCACTGATAAAACACTGGCCTGCTCTGGGGTGGTCATG
>CAZXTW010000105.1:0-12292 GCA_964643525.1 uncultured Roseivirgaceae bacterium | reverse complement strand
TGTGCAATTTGCCAGGTGCCATTTACCTGGCGCAGCACCACATGAAACCTGCCGTACGAGGTGCCCGGCTGCCCATCGCGGCCGGTGTACTTCAAGTGGTAGTAGCCCACCTCATAGGCTACACCCTCATGGTGTATGCGGTGCTCAAACCTGAAGTCAATATAGCCAGGGTGGCGTTTGGCAAAGCGCTGGGTATTGCCTGCCTTATACGTTTGGCCTTCTTTTATGCCCCGCGCCGTAACCCGCAACACATCATTGGTATGCAGGCTATTGTACAGCTGGGCATTGGCGGTACGGTAAGCTTCAATAAAAGGCAGCCATACCTGTTGGTTAATGGCCGCAGCCGTTGTGGCATCAGTGGCATTTTGCCCATGTGCCGCCACCGTGGCCAGTAAAAGCATCAGTACAATTCCTGTTTTCATGGTTACAGCAAGGTTAGTTGTGAATAATATATGGCTTTTACCAGGTTTACACAACAGTTACCCTTTAACTGGTTGCTGTTTGGTGCCTATGGCGTAATGCAGGGCATTGTTAAATCATGTTAAACAGCACCCCATAGGTGGTTTAATCCGTATAGGTGGGGTAGTCACTACCCCTGAATTTACTTATGCGTACAGATGAAGCCCGCACCTTTTTAACAGCCTTTGCCAACCCGGTAGCTAAAGGCCTGGTGCACAAAATGCTTGTTAACAATTATACTGAAGCCATACTAACCCACCACCCCCAGGCTACAGGCCTGCAACCTGCCACAGTGGCCCGGCAATGCGCTGACCTGGTGCATGCCGTATACCACCAGGTAGCCGCTGTGCAGCACCAGCCCGAGCGGCTTTTCCCGTTATTTGCTACCCTTTCGCGCAAGCACAGCCCCCAGCACCCCATGTGGTTTGCCGCCTTTGATGCCGCCTACCAGCACTACAAGCACCACAAAAAGCTGCACCAGCGCCTGGCCCAGCTCAAGCCCCTTTTTACCGGCAGCAGCTATTGTGATGTAGGCTGCGGCGGGGGCGATCTGGCCGCCTTTTTGCAGCAGCAATACCCCCCTTTTACCACCTGTGCCGGTATTGATGTGCTTGACTGGCGCACTGATGCCATTAAAGATGCCATTGATTTTCAAATGCTTGACTTTTCGCAGCCCGGCACGGCCAGCCAGTACCAGTACAGCACCCTTACCTGCATTGCGGTGCTGCACCATGTGGGCAATACCAACCCCCAGCGCGGCGTGTTTTTACAAAATATGGCCACCGCCATGGCCCCCGGTGCCCGCCTTATTGTTGAAGAAGATGTTATACTACCCCAGGCGCAAATTGCCGCCAACCCGGCCTATGCCCGGCAGGCGGCAGCACTGAGCCAGGCACAACCCCTGTTTGCTGAGTTTTTAACGTTAAATGAAGCCGATCAGCGCGATGCTATTGTTATTATTGATTACCTGGCCAATGCCCTGAGCGTGGGGGTGCCTGAAATGGCTTTTCCCTGTGGGTTTAAAACCATTGACGGGTGGAGGGACCTGTTTGTTGCCAATGGCTTTGTAGTGCACAATGTGCAAATTCAGGGCTTTACCAAGGGCAACTTTAACCGCTCTGCCCACGTGCTGTTTGTGCTGGGCAGGGCCTAGTTTTGCATTTTGAGCCAATGGTACTAAATTAAGCTTCATGACAGATCAATACTTAGAGGCGGCCATTGCCGAGGCAAGGCAGGGCCTGGCCGAAGGGGGCATACCCATAGGCTCGGTAATAGTACACAACGGGGCCATAATTGGCCGGGGGCACAACAGGCGCGTGCAGCAGGGCAGTGCAGTGCTGCATGGTGAAATGGATGCCCTTGAAAACGCCGGGCGGCAGCCCGCCAAAGTGTACCGCGAAAGTGTGCTGTACACCACCCTCTCGCCCTGCAGCATGTGCACCGGGGCTATATTATTGTATGGCATACCCAAAGTTGTCATAGGCGAAAATGAAACGTTTATGGGTGAAGAGGCCCTGCTGCGCAGCAGGGGGGTAGAGGTAGTACTGGCCAACAGTGCCGAGTGCAAAGCCCTGATGAACCAGTTTATTGCCGATAAGCCCGAATTGTGGAATGAAGATATTGGCGAGTAAAGCCAGGGCTTAAGCCTTTTAAATCATGCCACCTGCTATTCAGGGCGCATCAGGTATTTTCATTACGGGTATATCATAGCGGTATAGCTTTGGCGTATCAATAAGGGCTTATAAAGCTACAGGCCCAAAGGCTACAATAGTAAACTGCTGCTCTTTTACGGTAAAGTAGGCACCGTAACGCACATTGTTTTTTATGAACTGGTATTTAAACAACCTGTTGGGCCCCCTGTTAAAGAATTGTGTATTGTAAAAATTGCGGTACGCCCTAAACTGCTGGGGTGTTTTGCCGGGCATATAAGCCAGGGTAGTAGGGTGTAGCTGGCATTCAAAGTATTTTTCTACCCATTCTTCTACACAGCCCCACCCCACCTCGGCCAGGGTGCCAACAGTTACCAGCAGGGCCTCTGGTGTGGCATCAACCAAAATGGTGGGGGCAGGCTCAAACAGGTGCATGGTGGTGCGGTCTCCCCTTTGCCTGGCGGCGGGTGTCTCGGCCACAATATTAGGGTGCCTAATGCGCAAAGGGCCGTTCTTAAAGGCAAGGCTGTCGGTTTCATTAAAAAGGTACTGGTAGCGCTTTAGTAATTCACGGCTAGCCAGGTCATAAACAGAAAGGTCAAGGGCTTTAAAGTTCAGGTGCATTTGAAACACCTTGCCGTTGTGCAGGTAAGAGGCCCGCCGGGTGTTGCGCCTTTGTTTGCCTGGCAGTTCGGCATAGGGCATTTCAGTTACCTGGCTGGTGTGGTTGTTCAGGTCAAGGGCAATAACCTGTGTGTGTTGGCGGCGCTGGTCAATGGTTAAATACAGCGTATTGTCAAACAAATACAGCTTGGCTGCTTTGCCGGCTGTTGCGGTAATGCTTTGTATCTGGCCGCTTTCAACAGGCTTCAGGCCGGTTGCTCTTAAAAGCTGCTCTAATGATACTTCTCCGGTTACCGCATTTCTAAAATGCTGGGCCTCATACTGGGCCAGGTTAAATACATGCTGGTTCAGCACCTGGTTGCCTTCAATCACGGTAAGGCGCAATACAGAGGTGTTCAGTTGTGCCGTTAACAGCAACAGCTGGTTGTTGTGCATGGTGCTGTGCAGGTAGCGCTGGTTTAGGGGTATGGTATACAACAGCTGCTCGGGGCTGGCCTCCTGTGTGTGCAGGTTAACTGAGTTAACATACAAATGCCTGGGCATTAGGTGGGTAAAGTACAGGTGGTAGGTATTGCTGTTGGTAATACTGCTGCCTGCAAACTGCTTCATGCTTTTGGGCCCCAGGGCCTGGGTAGCAAAAGTGGCTTTGGGCTGGCTTAGGTTGCTGCCAAAAACCTGTACCGTGGTTTCTGACTTACTTCTGCTAAAAAACACAATTTCGTCTTTTAGCTGGTTGCCTACCATCACCATGGCCCTGTACTTGTGCAGGGTATCGGTTTGTGGGTGGTTGTATTGGTAAACGGTGGTTTGGGCATAGCTGCAAATGCTGCACAGCAGGGCAAAGGTAATAATTAAGGCAGTAGCTAATGTGTGGGCTCGTTGCATAGCATAAAAAGTTAGTGGTAATGGGCAATATTACCTTAATGTTAACAAAAACCGAGCCAAACAACTGTTAGTTAGCTGCCTGTAAGTGCTCATTCATTTAACTGATTTATGGTGAAGTTCATTCCAAAGTGGTTTACATTTTAAGCCAGTGCTGGTGGCTGTAACCAAACACCTGTGGCAACATGTAGGCTATTTTGGTGCCTGGCCTAAAAATGAGGCAGTGCCTACGCTGTTAATTTGCCATTGGCCTGTGGTTTTGTTTTCACTGGCATACAGTAGCTGTTGCAGGTCTGGCGTGAGGTAGGGGTTGCCTTGCCCGTTGGTGTTGATGGCTGCCGGCAGTTTTATTGGGGCCAGCCATTGGCCCTGGCCATTGTTTGGGCAAACATACAGCTCAAGGCCAGAGCCTATGGCGGCAAACAGCAGGTAGGCCCCGTTGGCTGCTACGTAGGGGGTGCAGTAGCCAATGGCATGGGGCACTTGCAGGGCTACTTTTTGTGCCGCCTGGTACTGCCCGTTTTCCAGGGGGGCCATGTAGATGGCCATACCCGTATAATCTGGTGCGCTGGCATGGAAGTACAGGGTGCCATCAGGGGCCAGCGTGGGGTGTGACACCAGCTTGCCTGCCAGGTTGGGTATGGGCACATGTTCAGGCGCACCCCACTGGCCCCCACGCTTTTGGCAGCGCCACAGCTGCCAGGTGCCTGCGGTGGTGGCATCACCCACCGGCCGGGTTGAGCTGAAAACAAGTGTTTGCCCGTTGGGCGAAAAGCTCATGCCATGGTCGTTGTACGGGCTGTTGAAAAAGGCAGGCTGTGGCTTGCCCCACCCCTGGGCGGTGCGGTGGCTTACCAGTACCTGAAAGTGCTCAAAGGCCGTGTCAGATACGGTGGTGTAGTACTGCTGCAAGTCATTAGAAAAGACCCCCCGGTGGATGAGGGCCTGGCCTGGTACAAGCCCGGCTAAAAAGGGGCTGGGCTGCCCGGTAGGGCTGGGCCTCTGGTTGCACCCCCAATTGAACGCCAACAATAGGGTCATAGCCACAGCCAGCAACAGGCGGCTCAATATACTTAGGGGGTACGGGGTATTCATTGGGTGGTAAGTTAAAGAGTTTCACTTAACAGGCACTATCTGGTTTGATTGAGTGGGCACCAGGGGTTGATGTATCCTTACTGTGGACAGCCTTAAGTAATGATGAATTTATGAGGCTAATTGTGAGTGCCCATTAATAACGGTTACCTGTAACCCAAATGAGTTTGGGCTAAGCACCAGGCAGGTACAGTTTCAGTTCAATACCCATGACCAGGCCCAGGGTGCCCCAGCTTAACTTTGAACTACAGTAAGGGGAAATTTTATACCCAGGTTTTAAAGCTGTTTTTGCCTGTTACATTCTATTTGAACTCCTTAATTATATAGCGTTTACTCTTTTTAACATAGTAGGCCAGGTATATCTTGTTGTATAATTTAAATGTGTTGATGTGTAAGTAGTTTTCGTCAAGTAATGATATTGTCTTTTCATATGCCAGACGGTTGCTATTTAATGTGCCGGGTATGTGCTCTAAGGTATTGCTGTTGAATACTGAGTTGAAGGATATTTGTCGCAACTTTTTACTTCTAAAGCCCATAGAGCTGTATGTATCTATCACCCCGGTTCTACTTACCTCAAAAAAGTAGCTTCCTAACGAAACAATGGCTGAATCATTCATTTCATTGATTAGTAAAAACAGGCTATTGTCATTGATCTTTTTCAACAATTGTTTTGTAGTAATGTCATTTAAGCGTTTGGTACTGTTTACGCCCTTTTGTATCACTGGTGTATTGTTAAATGCAAGTGCCTGGTTGTTGTATACACGGTAGCTTTTTATTAGTGTAGTGTCGGCTATGGTATAAGCAGAAAGATCCATGGCCATATTACAGATATGTAGCTGAAACAACCTGCCTTTGTGCAGATAAGATACCCCTCTTTGCGTCTCAGCACTACCACAAGTTATTTCTGCATAAGGCCTGTTGGCTACATGGCTGCTGAAGGTATTCAAATCAACCACCATCACTTTGGTGGTGCCTTTTTGCCTGTCAGAAGTGATATACAGTTCGTTGCCATGCAGGTATACCTTAAAATCAGCTTGAACGTTGCCAGGCAGTTGGGGTATATTATAGTCTATAAGTACTGGTTTAAAGCTTTTAAATAGCTGGTCTAATGATTTTCTGTTGACTAGCACATCGCCTTTTGTATGAAATGAATATTCAGCAAAGTCAACTGTATGTTTTCCTCTTAGCTCGGTATCCTCTAGCGCATAGAAGTTCAGCATAGAGGTTTCGTATGTGGTGGTCATCAGCCAGCACTTGTTTTGATGCATAAAGCTTAGTACAAACCGTTCATTATCTGGTAGTTGTTGGCTCAGTGTTGTGTCATGCATTGTTTGTGTGGCAACATCTACTGAAATAACCCCCAATGTGCGGTATCCGTTGTTAGCAAAGTACAGGTGGTAGGTGCTACCTTGAATGCCGCTGCCTACATACTTAGAAAAGTCTGAGCCAGAAATGCCTGGCACAGTAAATTGTGTGGGCTGGCTAACATCATCATTAAAAACAGATACCGATGCCCCTTTTTTATTACCATGAATAATTACAATTTCTTCTTTGAACTGGTTGCTGATTCGGTAATTCCGGCTGTATTTGGTTAAAGCATCGTCTTTGGTATAGGTGTGTTGGTATACTACTTTTTGGGCGGTAGCCAGGTTGGCTACACAACAGAAAAACACTACTAAAAGCTGTTTCATACTTATCAGGGCATTGAGGTGTGTGTATTTGTAAACTACTCAGGTTTTGAATTGTGTGTAAACCTAATTAATCAAAGTGATATCATAAAGCTACTACTACTGTTCATGTTAAGTTAGTAAAGTGTGGGGCAAGTACAAGGTCAATCAATTGTTGGGGGGTGTGCCTTTAGCAAACAAACAGGCCCTGAATGAAATGGGTAGTCAATTATAATTATTGGGTAGGGCAGGCTTTCACTTGAGCCAATCCATACTGCATCAGGCACAACACCTGCTTGGGGTGCCCTTAGAGGTAACTCATGAAGTAGCTTGTGTTCATGGCCCGGTTGATTTTTTATACATTAATAGAACCACTGCTTCCTGCTGTACTTCTTATTACATGCAATAATCGTTGGTGTTCCTGCCTCATTGTCGTTAGGACTGCTGTATTATTGTTGTTGGTACAATAGGGCTATTGCGAACCCATAGGGCATTAATAAAAGTAAGCATCTCGCCGAATTACCTTGGGTGGCTTTTTCCAGCCATTAGGTGGCGTTTCTACTTTTGAGGGAATGCCATATTCAAAGAATACTTCATTATACTCCGGCTTTTTGTAAGAGTATCTAACCAGGTACCTTCCACCTGGTACTTCAGGGTCATACAGGTCTGTACTGCCGTCTGTATATTCTACACCGTCAACGGTATATTTATATCGAACATTGGTGCCCGTAGCTGTACTGTAATATTTTACAGTGGTGCCTACAGTATACCTGGGGTAACGGTTCAGATAGTCCCTTTCGTCAACACACTGAACTATGCCATAGAGCATCATGATGCCTGCGGCTATAGGTATGCCCCACTTTTTGGTGAATTTCATCATAGATTATCGAAGCAGGTAGTCAAGTTATGGGCAGTTAAAATAAATGTTAGGATAAATATAGAGCGTATCATCCAGCCTTTTAAGCATGATAAAGGCACCTGGCCTTACAATTACTGAGTCACCGGTTGTGATGCAATGGTCATAGAGTAATTGCATGGTTGCTGTATCATTTTCTAAAATGATAGAATCATTGTAAGGGTGTGGCCCCCTATAGGTGTCATAGTTGGCTGTGGTTACATGAATTCTATAAGTTGAAGCATTTTTATAGTCATTCAGTTTCTCAACCAATACGCCTTTAAAACTAAGTTTAAAGGCTTGCTTTCTTTGTTCATAGGCTTCTCTGGTGCTTTTTGCCCCTTGGGGAATTCTTATGACGGCAATGAGGGCTAAGATGGCAAACCCGATTAATATATAGTATGGCTTTTTCAGGGCATTATCAAGCTAATGTAAATCAATAGACTACTGGTTGGTCAATCACCAGCAAACAGAGGGTGTGTAAAGTTAACCATCCAAAAGTATTTGTAGCAACAAACAATTCTGTTTGCTTTGGCTGAGCCTTGTGTTGCTCAAAAGTAAGCTAATTTAGGTAGTTAGGGGCTGATTAACTAGCTTTTGATTTAGGCACTATTGATGGTTTTAAATGTACTTTTCACCAATGAACCGTAGCAGCGAGCAGGCTTTTACCAGGTCATAAGCTACAGTTGGGCTGTTGGGTTGCGTACGGGCCTTCAGTTCTTGTAGGTCGTCATAGATAGACCCAATGGTCAGGTCGGTTGGTGCCGCTTGCATGTCATAAAGGGCTTCTTTCGATACAAACCAATAGGCATCTTCATCTATTTCTATCGGTGTCGTAAAATCATCCTGTGCTTTTAGTTGTTCAAACAGGTTGTTGATTAGGCTGGCTATTTCTTGAGGTGAAACTTTCATTTGCTTTTGCTAAATAAGGTGAAGTGTAAGCCCTTTAAGCTGAAGTAAAGAGCAGGCTTACTGTTTTTGCTTTTAACCTGATGACTGATTTGTCTTGAAATAGGAAGATCAGGTCAGATGGATATTGTTTTGCAATATTGATGTCATGAAAGCAGAAATCAAGATTGGTTTCTTTGCTTTCAATAAAGCCAAAATCACGTAGTGTTAACTTTTCAGAGGGGGGTAAGTCAGGGTGGCCTGGGTGCACTTCAAGGTCATTTATACTGATGCATTGAATAATCAAATACTTAGCAGTAGCATCAAGTGTGCCGCAATGGGTGTTTCTTTGCCAATGCAGTTCTACTTGAAGCTGTGACGGGTTGTACAGCATTTGCTTAAAGTCATAGCAATTGTGTAAGTCAAAGTGCCTGTCTTGGCTTGCCAGGTACCCCTCACTACTTACAGTAAAATTGGTTAATTGCATTGCGGTGGTTTATCAAGGGTTGGTGGGCAACCAGTTTAATTGGGGTTATCAATTCTAGAGGGGTGGTTTTGGCTGCTACTCCAAATTGGTTGCGACCTGATTTTCTGCACAAAACCTATTGTTTCAAATTCAATCAACCCTCTGTCGGTCTCAATGGCATAATGCCAGATTGAGCGCTTGTTGGGCGTTAGTTCATGAAGTGACCGGTTAATTGCCAGGATATCTACCCCAATTGCTGCAGTAATTTTTAGATCAAGCTTGAGGCTCAGCACCCCTTGAAAGGTTAAATTACAGGGTGCCACCAAAAACCGAAACCTGTCGTTTTTGAGCTTTTCCCATTTAAAAATGTAATCTATATCTAATGTCAGCTCCAGGGCCTCTTGCGGAAACTTGACAGCATACAACCGACAGTCGTGCCACCCCATATCCTGAAAGTCATCATTAGTCCATACCTCTTTTATTGCCATACTGTACTGCTTCAGGTAATTATTAGTATAATACCAATTCAAATAATACAAAGCATAAAGTTACAACACCAAACCTGTTTAAGAAATAGGCTGTTCTCGTTGGGGATGGATTGGATAGCGGTCGTTTCATCGCACCTAAAATAGGTTTACAAGTGCGTTGGTTGTTTTGCCTGGCAAGGGTGTTTTGAATGGTTTATGCTACCCGCTTGTGTCAGAACAATTTTAGCTCTAATAACTTTGGGGGTGAGGCGGGGGCCATTATTCAGTAATCAAAGAACTGTCTGAACGGCTCACCGCGGCACGTACATTACCCAGGTGGTCTTTCAACTTATCAATATAGTCATAACCGCTGGCTTGCACATAGGCCATGCCCAGTTTACTGGCTGCGTATAAGAGCCTGTTAATCTAGGCTGATCGGCTGGAAATAAATTCAACCATATTAATCAACTCTCAGAAAGCTATTAGAACTACCTGGATTTCAATTACTCTGTAGAAATCAATTTCTTATGCTCTTTAGGAAGTCTAAAAAGATTTGATACAAACCTTCATTAGAGTTTGTTTTTTCATTTGGCTGGTAATATATAAAGGCTCGCCAAGACTCTGGGTACCCAAACCTTGACCATTGTAGCTCTATGTCTTTCAGCTTTTTATCAATAGTCTGATCAGATTGTTCAATTCTTACTAGTTGATAATACTGCCAATCTTTGATTGCCTGCGCTTCTTCAACTTCTCCTTTGGCTCTTAGCAATTCAATGATAGCATTCTTGTCACCATCATTCACGTTTAAATCTACTACAAGGCCTTCATCAGGTGCTAGTTTCAATAAGTGGTTGTTTACATGCTTTACTACTTCTTTTGAAGTAAGCCAATTATTTTTTAAACCAACAAATAAAACCCCCCAGGTAATTCTCAGGCTTTCTTTATTCATAATTGAGCTATTTATTGTTGGGTGTAGGCAGAAGTTCTGTCATGGGCCAACTGGCTGGCCTAATGTTTGCCAGCTACATAAATTATTTTTCTGGTGTGTTCACTGATTTAAGTGTTTCATAAGAGCCTTCTAGTAGCCTGATAATATACTTGCCTAGAAGCCCCTTACTTTTAAGCCAGGTTAGCCTGTTTTGTTCCTTGAACAGCAGTTGCTCAGACAATTCTAACTTTTGTTTGTAGTGCTGCGTTGGGTTTTGGTCAACACTTGCATAATACCCCCTTTTGTGCAGGGTGTTTGTTGGTGCCATGTGCATGGCTTTGTTAAGCATAGCGGTGGCTGGCGCTACACTATCCATGCCAAAATACCACTCACCCATATAAATCATGAAGCCCGTAAAGAATAAAAACTCTGGTTTGCCAGCGTAATGCTGGGCTGATTTATCAAATAGTAATTTCAGTTTTTGAGCCGCAGTGTCATGTTCTTCTTGTGTATACTGCCCTTCAACCACAAAAGCTAGCAGTAAGAATATCACTCTGTAGTACACTTCAGGGTGTTCCCATTGCTTACTTGTTGCTAACCGAACTGCCGCTTGCCAGTTGTTACTTTGCTCAATTGTGTCAAGTTCATTTTTCCAGTGCATAGTTATGTGGGTTGGCTGCCATATTTCATAATATGCTGCCGTTATAGTTTACCAGTTGTGCAGCTTAACCGGTTTCCATGTAAAACCATAAATATCTTCTTTCAAGAATGCGTCAATGCCTTCAAATAAGTAGCCGCCCTGGTCACCATTGTTAAAAAAAAGGAAGGTGTTGTTGGTGGTCATGTGGAAGTAATAGGCTACGGCTTGGCCATTCAAAGACTTGCCTATACCGCATTTCATAGCCTCAATGTTGGTATCAATGAGTTGCCCCAGCGGTTGCCTGTCATCAGTCACCCATTTGGTAGAGAAAGCCTCATACTGGGTATTTTCTGGTGTTTTCCAATAACCGTTTTGATCTACTTGAATGGTTTCCCCATCATCAAGAATCATTAGGCTGAGCGATTGCTTTCTACCCGAAACCGTTACATTAAAGTGTAGCTCAAGCAATGTATCGAATAAGCATACTTCAAGTATGCCAGAAATCAGTTTGTCAGACATAAATCAATTAATCTACCCATTCAATATGGCTTAAGTCAGGTTTGCCGTTATCCTCATTCATTGCGTTGAGTACTTTAGCTGCAAATAGCCTAACTTTTTGCCAGTTTTCATGCTGTTTGAAAGATGCCGTATCTGATATGCTGTTATCTCGTTCGCACATTTCCATCCAGTTAAAGCAACGTATGGTTGCCGCAATTGCTTGTCTGGATAATAGATCATTTTCTATCAATTGAGGTAACAGCAAAAAAGCATCTGCAAAGGTAGAAATCACCTCGTCTTTTATATTGGTAAAGCCAGGCAGGTAGCTAGCCTGCTTTTCATAAGGACTGGCAAGAAGCTTCAAGCTTTCAATCAATGCTTTATATTGCTGCTTTAACTCCATAACCTATCAGTATTTGGCATTCTTAAACAAGTGCTTCTATATTTAATCTTCTACTTCTTCATTTAGTGGTGGCCTGACCTGATTTTTAAATTGCAGATCTATTGCACCAAAATTTTTGAAGTTTCTTCGAGCTTGATTAAGGCTCATCTCATTTGCTCCGCCTTCATAGTCAGGGTCGTCAAATTGAACACCATCATCTTCCCAAAAACAGACAGGGCAAATTTGAAAGGTATTATCTGGTCTCTTAGCCAAAGTATAATGACCGCAACATGGACATTGATATTTATTGTATTTGTTACGTCTAATTACCATAAAGCTGAACTTGTTTTAGATAATAATTAAGACCCTGCTTTGGCCGGAAAAATGTTTGAATAGTTCCGTTTGGGTGAGTAGTTAAAAATTCTCCTGTTCTTGTATTGAACCTAAAACTATAACCTTGTTTAGAAGTAAACCCTTTGATACTACCACCAACCGCACTATCAGCTAATTTCACAGCACGATTGTAAAAGGCATTTTTTGAAATAGAACCCCATTGTGACCACTCACCAGAGTGTTTTGCAAACTTCTTGGCAAACTTTGGGAATCTACCTTGTGTTAACAGTTTTGTGCCGTTAATAGCCACATCAGCGGCTTTGCTGCCGTATTTGACGGCTATGGCACCGGTGCCGAATGCGGGTATCATGGCGGCAGCACTATAGCCGGCGTTTGTCCAGTCACCTTCTAATGCATAAATA
>CAZXTW010000104.1:277-12390 GCA_964643525.1 uncultured Roseivirgaceae bacterium | reverse complement strand
GTCAATGTAGATACAGTAGCAGGTACTGGCGCAGCCATCAGCTTTGCAGCACAGGTGTTGACTGCCACCACTGACTTTACGGTACAGGCCAGCAACGGCTTCTGCCCACTGGCCGATGTAAGTGATACCACTACAGTAATTGTCATTGACAACCCAGCCGGTGGCTTAACCCTCAGTGCAGATGCTGACAGCATTTGTACTGGCAGCACGGTAACGCTCACCCTAAGCGGCAGCGAAACCGGGGTTGACTACTACCTGGTAGACATTACTGCCGGGGCCAATGTAGATACCCTGACAGGCACTGGCGCTGCCCTTACGTTTGCGGCACAGACCTTAACCGCCACCACCGACTATACTGTACAGGCCAGCAACAGCATTTGCCCACTGGCCAATGTAAGCGATACCACAACGGTAACCGTATTCACTGACCCTGCCACTGGCCTGACGCTTACTGCCGATGCAGACAGCATTTGTACTGGCGACGCAGTGACCCTGACGTTAAGCAGCTCAGAGACTGGGGTGGATTACTACCTGGTTGACGTAACGGCCAGCACCAATGTTGATACCGTAGCGGGTACCGGCGCAGCCATTACCTTTGCCGCACAAATATTGGCTGCCAATACTGACTTTACGGTACAGGCCAGCAACGGCGTTTGCCCGGTGGCCAACGTGAGCGATACCACCAGCATTACCGTATTGACCAACCCCGCCACCGGCTTTACTTTAACTGCCAATGCTGACAGCATTTGCGCTACCGATGCCGTAACCCTGACGCTTAGTGGCTCTGAAGCCGGGGTAGACTACTACCTGGTTGATATTACTGCCGGCGCCAATGTAGATACCGTAGCCGGTACCGGCGCAGCCATTAGTTTTGCTACACAAACGCTCACTGCTACCACCAGCTTTACAGTACAGGCCAGCAACGGTATTTGCCCGGTTGCCACCGCCAGTGACACCGCCAGCGTAACTGTATTGACTGACCCAATAACCGGCTTTGGCCTTAATGCTGATGCCAGCACCATATGTACTGGCGGCGCAGTAACCCTTTCACTGGGTGGCAGCGAAGCCGGGGTTGATTACTACCTGGTAAATATAACTGCCGGGGCCAATGTGGATACCGTAGCGGGCACCGGCGCAGGCATTAGCTTTGCCGGACAAACCATTACCGCTACCACACAGTACACAGTACAGGCCAGCAATGGCGTGTGCCCGGTAGCTGCGGCCAGCGATACCACCACAATTAATGTAGTGGCCGAGCCTGCCAGTGGCTTTACCCTGACCGCCGTGCCAGACCAGGTATGCGAGGGCACCACAACCACCATAACCATTAGTGCCAGCGAGGCCGGTGTAGATTACTTCCTGATTGACGTAACCGCAGGCGTGGCCGTAGATACAGTAACGGGTACCGGGGCCAACTTCAGCTTTGCGGCGCAAACCATTACCGCCACCACCCAATACACCGTACAGGCCAGCAACGGCACCTGCCCGCTTACCAACGTGAGCGATACAGTAACCGTAACTGCCCAGCCATTGCCACAGACCAGCTTCTTCCTGGCAGCGGCACCAACGGTAGTTTGTGGTACTGAAACAGCTACCCTGACCCTGAGTGGCAGTGAGGCAAGCGTAACCTACACCCTGCGCAACGTAACCGACGGCATTGACCTTGAGGCTGTGGCCGGTACCGGCGCTGCCCTGACCTTTACCCCGGTTAGCATTGCCATAGCCACTGACTTTACAGTGGTGGCCAGCAGCACCCTGTGCGGTACCGTGCCAATGGATGACACCCTGAACCTGCAGGTGAACCCACTGCCAACGGCCAACAACCTGACGCCAACCCTGTGCGAAACCACCGCAGGCTTTGCTCTGGGGGTTGACCTGACCACGTTTGACAACAGCGTAACCGACGCGGCCAACACCGTGGCCTGGTTCCGTGACCCAGGCCTGGCCGTGCCGGTGCCTGACCCTACCAACGTGGCCATTGGCAATAATGACCGCTTCTATGCTGAAGTAACCAGCGGCCCATGTACCAACGTGGCCGAGCTGATATTTGCTGTAACCGGCACCACCACACCTACCGTGGCCCTGGCGGTTGATCAGGATCCTGCCTGTGCGCTGGATGTGGTGACCTTTACTGCTACCCCTGCCAATGTGGGCACCAACCCAACCTTTGCATGGACTGTAAACGGCGCTACCCTTGCCGGTGAAACCACCAACACCTTAGCCACCAACACCCTGAATAATGGTGATGAAGTGGTGGTATTTGTGACCGTAACAGAAGCTTCACTGCTGGCCTGCGTGACAGACACCACTGTGACTGATACCATTACCATTGGCATCATTGATGCAGTGAACGCCAACGTAACCATTACCAGTGACCCGGCTGTGGCCTGTAGCGGCCAGCCGGTAACCTTCACGGCCAATGTATCTGACGTGGGGGCCGCACCAACCTTCCGTTGGTTTATTGATGGCGTGCCACAGGCAGGCCAAACGGCACAGACCTTTACCACCACTGCACTGAGCCTTGGCCAGTTTGTCAGGGTAGAGGTTGACGTTGACCCATCAATTACCTGTGTGGTGAACGCCACCGTGGTTGACTCTACCGTGGTGCCCATTCAGAATGCCATTACACCTTCAGTTGACCTGGCCAGCACAGCCGATAGTGTATGTGCCGGCAGCAGCGTAGCCCTGACCGCCACCGCATTGAATATGGGTGATAACCCAACCTTTGCATGGCGCGTAAACGGCATACCACAGGCCACTACAGGTGCCGTGCTTACCCTGGGCAGTGTGAACATCAACAGCACCGTACAGGTAACCGTAACGGCCGACCCCACGCTGACCTGCGTGGTGCCGAATACAGTTACAGCTACTGAAACCATTATTGTACGCTCGCCGTCAGATCCGCTTTGCTTTGTTGACTGTGCCCTGTTCAACGTCTCTACCGTACCGGTTGACGTGACCTGCCCTGGTGACAATGATGGCTCTATCCTGATATTCGTCATCTCAGGCGGCTCTGGTGGCTACGAATTCAGCATCAACGCTGGGCCGTTCATACCGTTTACCGGCGATGTGGCCGCTGAAATCAGCAGCCTGCCAGAAGGTACCTACTTCATTAATGTGCGCGATACCATTACCGGTTGTGATGTGCTGCTCACTGACGTATCAGTCGGGGCAAGGGTAAACCTGGCGGCGTCTATCATACAGACTGACCCCACCTGCGCCCTGAACGATGGCGAGCTGGTATTTAACGTAAGCGGCGGCAATCCGCCATACGTCATCTCACTGTTAGATGAAGATGACAACCTGATTGATGCCAACAACAACGGCATATTCCGTAACCTGACTGCCGGCACCTACCGTTACACCATTTCAGAAACAGGTGGCTGCCGCATTGACACCACCACCATTGCCCTGGCGGCCGATACCGACCTGGATATTACGGCCACTGAGCTGGAAGGGGTGCTTTGTGCGGGCGACTCTACCGGTGTGGTGCTCATTTCCGTAACGGGTGGCTCAGGCGTGTACGAATACTCTAATGATGGCACCTTTACTGATGACATCATTAACCCAATCCGTACCGGGCTGGCCGGCGGGCCCAACGCCATATTTGTGCGCGATGCCCTGAACCCTGTTTGTACCGAAATCATTACCATTAACGTAAGCGAGGGTGCGCCAATCAGCATGCCGCTGGGCATCACCACCGAAATAGCCGCCACCTGCAACACCAACGACGGTGCCGTGCGCGTGAACGCCTTCACGGGTGGTACTGCCCCGTACCGCTTCCAGCTGGATGGAGCCGATATTTCACTACCGGCCGATTCGGTACTGCGCAACCTTGACGGTGGCCAGCATGTGTTTACCATCATTGATGATAATGGCTGTAGCCGCAACTTCAACTTCATTGTTGACTCGCCCAGCCTGGTGGTGTTTGAGCTAACTCCCAATGATGTAAGCTGCGGTGGCCCAGGCAACGACGGCAGCATTGTGGTTGACATCATCAGCGGCACACCGCCTTACTTTTTCTCAATTGACGGTAGTCCGTTCCAGGAAGTGCCTGCCAACACCTTTACCATTGGCAACCTGGTGGCTGGCCCGCATGAAGTACTCATCAAATCGCAAGATGCTGACACGGGCTGCCCCAACGCCGGCAATGCCATAGTAGGCGGCCCAACAGCCCTGAGCTTTAGCCTGGCTACTGAAGATGTGCTGTGTAAAGATGAAACCGGAGCAGTTACCCTGACTGAGTTTGTGGTTGACGGTACCCTGCCATTTACCATTGAACTGTTTGACATTGCCAATGCCACACCGGTATTTACCAATACCCTGCAGTTTGCGCCGCCGTCGTTCACCATTGATGCCAGCGTATTCAACCTTGTGGCCGGCGACTACCGCATTCGCATTACGCAAGACCAGACCGCCTGTACCGGCGAAACGGTTGCCAGCAACCTGGTAGAGTTCCGCATCAACGAGCCGTTCTCATCTCTGGCAGCTGAAGTAGGCGAGGTAGTGATTTCACTGCCCGACCAGCCTACGGGCAGCATAGAACTGCTGAACGTACGTGGCGGCACCACGCCATACTTCAGCAGGCTCACCCTGGTGCAGCCCAGGTTCCCAGGTCAGGAAGTGTTCCGTGATTTCGATACCATTCAGTTCAATACTGAGAACCTCACCTTTGAGGTAACCTACACTGACCTGTTTGCCGGTGACTATGAGCTGGATGTGGTAGACGCCAACGGCTGTGAGTTGTTCTTTGACATTACGGTGGCCAACGATACGGCCCTGTTTATCCCGAACATCTTCACCCCGAACGGCGACGGCATCAACGACCGATTCTTCATCCGCAACCTGCCAGCGGCTGAAACGCAACTGGTCATTACCAACCGCTGGGGTAAGGTGGTATTCGAGGCAGTAGACTACGACAACAGCTGGGATGGCGGCGACCTGCGCGACGGCATTTACTTCTACCAGCTGGTAGTACCCAACGACCCTGAGCCTAAAACAGGCTGGGTTGAAATACTCGGCGCCCCGCAACGCTAGCGGTTCTCACAGTGATAATTCAATACTAACGGTCTATATACTCCACCCAAAGCCCCGCACTATGCGGGGCTTTTTTTGCGCTTTACATCACGTCCTCATGCGGTGACAGGGCACCAGGAATATTAGCCGGAGAAAAATAAATTATCTCCTGGATGTAGCAAGTGTTTCTCCGGGAGAATAAGGGGCACTACCAATACAACACATTAGAGAAAAGAAATTTAAGCACAAAAAATGCGTTTTTGGGCCGTAATGGGTGTTTTTGGGTTTGGGCGCTAAATTGGGCTGCATTACGAAAAGTGCATATTTAGTGCATTTAGGGTTAAGTATAGGACTTAGAAAGGCCTTAAAACGTTAATTTGGGGCTATTGGAGGTATATAAAAGCAGCTTCCGTTACCTTGTTTGTTACCTTTTGCGTTACCTCTTAACGTAGCAAAAAGGCCAGGTAAAACCTGGCCCCTTTGTATGCATAAGAAAGTAAAATATAAGCTAAGATAAAAAACCAACACACCTTAGCTGCTGCCTAAGTAAAAGCTTTGTGGCGTAGATCAGTAATGTATTTTCTGAACGTTAAAAGCCACCTTGTGAACCGACGATATGGCCCAACAAAAAGGCCCGGCAATGCCAGGCCCCTTTGAAATCCATCACAATACTTAATCTATCATTTACCAGAAACAGATTAGCTACTTTTCATTGCCATAGGCGGTTAGGGTGACTATTACCACCTGCCCAGGTACTAACCCTTCACAAAGCTCATAATCTTCTGTATTCGTTTCTCTAATACTAGAATCATATAGAGGGTAAAGGCAATGGGGGTTAATTCTTTGATCTAATAGTACCGCTTCTTTATTCTGATCTACTTTTTGCAGGGCTTCGATAAGTTCTTTTACAGTCATTATAAAGGGTGTTTAAATGGTGTTTACATTGACTTTAAATAGTTGTTGTAGACCATTTCAAACTGCGTTACCAAGGCTGGTAACTCTTGCGCTGAATGATCATTTAAAGGCTTCTTAAGTGTACTACGGGCAATACACCATGCATTTACCTGGGCAATGTTGGCTTTACCCGTGGGCAGTGTCCAGCCCATGAGGTGGGCCAGGTGTAATATCTTTTTACGCATGCGGTCGCAAGGGTCATTAATTTGCCCTAATAGCCCCTTTAAAATCGGTATAAGTTCTGATGCTTCAGAAGCGAATACATAACGAGTGCTAATAATTTCTCTACCAGTGAACTGGCTT
Source organism: uncultured Roseivirgaceae bacterium (assembly GCA_964643525.1). Classification (GTDB taxonomy): domain Bacteria; phylum Bacteroidota; class Bacteroidia; order Cytophagales; family Cyclobacteriaceae; genus CAZXTW01. The sequence continues at coordinate 6,117 of CAZXTW010000104.1, read as the reverse complement.
AGCTCTTGAAGCCTTTCAGGCTTGGCCAAGCCAAGTTTTTGGTACATACCATTGATGTATGAGACTTGATTAGCTGTAGCGTATTTAGCCATTGTTTACTCCTTTCTTTTTTTTCCATTTAATGAATGGCACATTTTGGGTGCATACATAGCCATTATCCCTTAAAATTTTCCAGTAGGCCATAATGTCTTCACTCTTCTTTAGTTTTTGATAGAATGACAATTCCCATGTATCAGGGAAGTAAAAACCATCAGATGTTTTGGGGGCTTTAGGCTTAGCAGGTTGGTTGGCTGAATCAATTAAAGATTGTACCCGTTGTACATTCTTACTATAATTAAGCAGGTTCTTCTCATTTTCCCTGGCCCACCATTCGTTTACCTCCAAATAGGTATTTGTTAGCTTCTCAGAAATCACCAAATCCTTAAAAAGTCTTTTTTCATCATTGTGGCCGTAGATGTAGGCTTTGCCGAATTTCTTTAGCCAGGCTTGTTCCCAGATTTTGCGCTTTGCATACGATGATAGCGGTTTACCAGTGGCTAATATGTAACCATCAAACACATGTGTGGCCAGTTCTTTTTCAAGCTTAGGAAGGCCCGCAAAATCAAAGTTAGAAGGTGTGGTGCCTTCCCATGATATAAAGCATATTTGCCCCTTTTTATACCCCACTTCAACGGTACAATCTGGGCCTTTTATGGTATAGGTTTTCATGCTGGTTGGTATTCACGCATGCTGGCAGTGGCCACGTCCAAACCTTGTTCCCAGTCTTCTCTAGCTTGTTGCTTATTGGGTTTGTAACCAACCTTATAGCTAAGTGTATCATACCATTGCATAAACTCGTTGTTTTGGCGGTCGTAGTCTTGAAATAGTGAAAGCTCCATAATTAAAATTGGTTGTTGTAGAACCCTGCCTGGAATCGAACCAGGTTAACCACCAGCTGGCAGGGTTTAGCTATGCTAAGGGATTGTTAAAGCTTGATATAGAAGTTTTCGCCGCCTATTATTTCTAGGCCAGCTATTTTCAAGGTATCGGCAAAGCCTTCTTTTTCACGGTCTGCCAATATTTTGCTTTTGTCAATGCCTTCTGAGCTTACCACACTTGTTTTCACCCAGTTTTGCCCCAAAACAAGCGTTTTAAGCTTCAATACAGCATTGATCATTTTGATGCCTTTTTTGGGTTGAACCTTTTCAGCGGCCTTTTTAAAGCCTATTCTACCCAATGGCAGTTGAATAAACTTTTGCCCAGCTTGTTCCATTGCTGGCTTTTCCTGTTCTGCATACTGCTTTAGCTTGGCTTCCAAACCAGTTATTGCAGTGGCAAAACCGTTTAGCTCGTCTTTGTACTGGTCTTTCAGCTGGGCCACTCTAGTATCCAGTGCGAACTGCTTTAGCTTTTGTTGGTTTGAGACTTTTACATATTCAGTTAGAAATTGTTCGGCTTCTTCCCTTGTAATGGTGTTGGCCTCAGTAGTTTGATTTTGCATTTACTTTGCTTTTATAGATTTGAGAAATTGAAATTCAGATTTTGCCTAATTCCAGTAGTAGTTCGCTGATTACATAGCGGCCACAAAGGGTTTCCGGAAAGTACTGGCGGTATTGGGGTAGTGCTATCTTTAGCAGTACAATATCAATTGGTTGGTATGATACACGCTTAGTTTTTTGGCCATTGTTCCACTTACTTTGAAACAGCCTGTTATACAGTGCCGCTAAATTGAGGTAGCATGCTGATGGTATTAGCTGCTCATAAGCCAGGGCATTGCAATCAGCCTGCTTTAGGTCTTCTATTATGTAGCTAATGTGGCCAAGTAAAAAGCCATAAGACTGCCTGGAATACGTGATTACAAGTGGTTCAAGCTTGGTTAGCTGTTCTCTGTCCATTACTTATTAATCTTAGGGTTTCACTTGGTATTCTTGCCCATTCGTTCATTTGTCTTTTGTATTGGCGGTAAAGGCTCACGCACTTATCAGCAGGCAGGTTGGTAGTGGCGTTTTCAGCAATAAATAAGTCGTCATTGGCATACCATACCGTTTTGTACCAGTTCCAGTAGTACCGGCTTGATTGTAGCTTTTCTGATGGCCAGTTAAGCGTGTAGACCAAACCAAATTCATATATGAAGTTGGCTAAGTCTGTAGCGTTAAGGCCAGTCAAACTGCAAATTTGTTCAGCACGCGGCCCGCAATGTGTTTGCAGCCTTTGCAGCGTATTTGGCTTGTTTTCTTTCTCGAAATTCATTTCTGGCGTTTAGGTTTGTCATTTTTTGGCTGCATGCTGCTGAGCAGTACACCCTACGTTGTGAGTCTTTAGGTATTGGGTTGTCACATATCAGGCAGGTTGGGCCATCTTCTAACGCGGCGATATCAGATAACAGCTGTTGGGCACTGTCTTTAAGCTGGCGGCATTCGGCGGCCAATGCTTTCATTTTAGTAGTGTAATTAGGCTCTGAAGGCCGTATAAGGACAAACCTGTTAAAAGTGGCATGGCGTAGGGCCAAAACCTCTTGTAGCTGGCTTTTATACTGTTGCTGTAGTACCCACTTGCTGTCAGCCCTAATCATTACTTAAATAGGTTTGTTTGGTTAGTTGGTTTATTGGATTTTTTACCCTTTCTGGCTCGGTAACCATCTTCCCAAATTATATATGGTTGGTTGCCGCCGAGCCGTGAAACCATTTCTGCCTGGAAGTCTTTAACATTCACCTTTACGTCTGAAGCATGCATTATTGCGTTGTTGACTTCGTTTAACCGTGCCCAGGTAACGAGTATGATAATTTTGGTTTTGCCGTAGCGGTCTATTAGCTCCATTATTTGCTCTAATGACCACTTTGCCCAGTCTACACTGTCAAGCACCAAAACACGGTACATACGGGCCTTTTTCATAAAGCCTGCAAACTGTTTGCAATCACGGTTAGCCAATGCCCATTTGCCGCTCACTTCTGCCATGTTTTGGCGTTGGTATTCGGCTTGTATGCTTCTGGATTTGCCCTGCTCAACAGAATTGTACAGGACGCGGCCAAAGTTGGCTGCCAGTACTTTGGTAAGCTGAAACAAATAGCTTGTTTTGCCTTCGCCACTGTTGCCGCGCACATGAATGACGGTGCCTTTACACAAGTCGCCTATGTGGTTGCTCCATATTTCAGGCAAATTGATGTGCTCAAACTGCCATTTTTCAATATCTGATGCACCAAAGGCTTTCATTGCTGCTGGGGTTTTTGCTCGTTGCGGATAATCATTATTTCCTGGCGTACAATTCTTAAATCGGGATCAGCTTCTTTGGCTGTCACCAAAATTTGATTGATGGTTGCAGGGTCTTTAATGCCATTGGCCATACAGATTTTTTTAACATCACTGGCCGGTATTGGCCCCAACTTTTGGTACTGGCCACCGTAACGGCTGTATAGCTCTTCATAGGATTGCTTTTGTAGCTTAACCCCTTTATCTACCCGTTTTTCGAAATTGAGCCCACCAGCAGCAACAAGCCCTAACTTACCCTCACAACCATTGTATAAAGACTTCTGTAGAATGAATGCGCTTTCTTTCAACTCGTTAACCTCATCTAAAATCAGTAGTGGGTTGCCTTTGTAAGAGTTGATATGCTCGAATATTTTTTTCATGGCAGTTTCAATGGTCTCACCCATACTGCCTTCAATGCCCATGGTTTCATACAGCTTTTGTATAAAACCCCATTTCGTATAATAGCTGTCACACATTATATACCAGGTGGCTTTTGGTGCTTCTGCTGCAAAGGCCTTTAAACCGGCGGTTTTGCCACGGCCCCACCTGTCTGAAATAGCCATAAACATGGCGTGGCGCTTTGCCTTGGCGCAAATTGCTTTTACCGTTTTCATATTGCGGGTATCAACATTAACCCAGCTTTCTAAGCCCGATACACCAACAACTTTGCCGATTTTGAACCACTTAGGTTCACTCAGTGATATATCAATATCACCTTTTAGTAGCTGGCTTAAAGACGAGTTGTGAACACCAGTTAAGGTGTTTAGCTCGCTTAAGCTTAAACCTTTGTCTTTTTTGTATGCATTCAGGCTGTCGCTAATCTGCTGTTTCTGTTCTATTGAAATCATGATTAAATTGTGTTTAGATTAAGTGTTAGCCCCAGTCGTCGTTCCAGTCTTTACTGGGGTCTGAAAAACGGCTTGTGTTGGTTTCGTTGGTGGTACCTGGTGGGTCATCTTCCCAGGAAGTATCAATGGCCACTTTGGGCGGTGGCCCCTTTCGCGTTTCGGTGCGGTCGTAATGGTAGGCTTTTACCAGCTGGGCCTGGGCACTTGAAAGGGCTTCTTTGTACAGGTCTTGCCCGGCGGTCATCACTGAAGCCCTAACCCCCAGTTCATTGAGGTGTACGGCCTGTTGGTCGTTCTCAGCTTGTACCCACTGGTCAAACTCTTCGGTTTGCCGGTTTTGCTTGGCAAACTCTTTGTTATCTGCACTTGTACGCTCAACCCTGCTTATGTTATAGCCCTTTTCAAGGCTGGCCGTACCTAAGAATACATCTTTGGTTCGGTCGGCTTTGTCGGTAAAGTGGTATATCTGGGCTATGTCTTTTGATTCTTCGTCAAACACCACCCTAAAGTTTTTATCATGCTTGTTGGTGGCCAGGAAGTTGGGCCAGTCGTCTACCCGGTAGCTGTATTTGTTTTTGCCAATGGTGATGCTGAACAGGCCGCCCCTAAATTGCTTATTGTACCTACGCTCACTGCCAAATACTTCTATGCGTTGGAATGCATCTATTTTGCGGGCTTCTGGGTGTACTGAGGCCTGGCAAACTTCCTGGCGGGTTTTGCCCTCGAAGGCCTTTAATTTGGTGTTGTTGTATACGTTGATACAATCTAGCACCAGTTGTTCAAATTCAGCCCTGGTAAGCACTTTGCAATTGTGCCGTAGGGCTTCTTCATTGTGGTGGTGCTGTAGTGAACGCTTGGCACCCATGTTAATCCAGTTGGGATGTATGCGGCGAAAAACATCATTCATGCACCGGTTGAGCCTTTCGGCTATTGTCTCATTGTAGCCGTATGGGTTTTTGGGGTGGAAGGTGATGCCAGCCCGTGAGAACATGCCCGCTATGTCTTGGTTTTTCTCCATTTTCTTGTCTATGCAGACTTCAAATGGTGCGGTATCCTGATTCATGTTAAGGGTCATGCGGAAGGCAGACCGTACCAGGTCGAAGGTTTCAGTGGGGGCAATATCATGGCCGACTATTGCACCGCTATGCCAATCGTACCATAACCACACGGAGTACGTGCGTTGGCGTTTTTCAATTTCGCCGTTGTCTAACACCTTATCCCACTGAACGCTTACGCCCGGCCACCAACCATCACCGGCAAGCAAACTAAAGCTGTGTTCGGGTGCCTTGCGTTTGTGAAAGGGCCTGTAATTGTATTTGTAATGGTTGGTGCCGTCACGCTCAGCAGCTACACGGGCCTGTATTGCTTCTGATTCTAAATAGGCCCGTACGGTGCGCACGTCTACGGCCTGCATGCCCATTTCGTTTGTAATGAGCAATGCGTAACGCCGCCATACTTCGGTCATATCAAGCTTGTAGTTGCCATCACGGTACAACTCAAATACTATGGCCTGGTGCGTTTCGTCAAATATTAGGTTATTCTGGTTGCCGTACAGGCCACTGATAAAGGCGTGGTAGCCCTGCTTTTTGTAGGCGCTTAGCTTCTTTTGGAAATGCCTATCATTTGTGCTGTGAACTGGCAGGGCTTGTACGGTGGCGTGCTCACGTAAGAACTGGCGCAGCTCGGCCTTTGTGGTAAAGCCCAGGCTTTGCATTGTTTGGCGTGGCAAAGTGTTGTACCAACGGGCTACGGCACAAGCCAGGGCAA
>CAZXTW010000104.1:0-245 GCA_964643525.1 uncultured Roseivirgaceae bacterium | reverse complement strand
CTAACTTCTTTAATGCGCTTGGTTATGGCTGTTCTTTCGCTCAGGTCGATTTGCCAAAGGGTGGGTAAAAGTTGGTTGGCCTGGCTGTATGCTTGCTGCTTTTCGTTGGCCTGCTGGCTGGCATGGTAGGCCCAAATGTCAGTGCCTAATAAGGCGGTTACGTCGTTCTGCCATTTGGCGGGCATTGTTTGCCAGCTGTATAACTTCTTTCTAGGTGCGGTAGGGTCTTGTAAGGTAAGTATGTT